>CAQLOA010000045.1:0-9097 GCA_948829205.1 uncultured Eggerthellaceae bacterium | reverse complement strand
TCGCCTCGATGGCGACGGGGTACAGCGGCTCGGGAAGCTCGAGCGGCTCGATGGCGATGTCGCCTTCCACGGACAGCGTGTCGCCCGAGCGCGTCTCGTTCAGCTTGGGGACGATGACGATGTCGCCGGCCTTGGCGCTCTTCACGTCGGTGAGTTCCTTGCCCATCATGATCTGGATCTTGCCCAGGCGCTCCTTCTTGCCGGTGCGCGAATTGATGAGCTCGAGACCGGGCTCGAGATAGCCCGAGGTGACCTTGAGGAAGCTGAGGCGCCCTACGAACGGGTCGGACACCGTCTTGAACACGAACGCGCTCGGGCGCTTGGTCTCGTCGATGGGGATGACGACGCCGTCGGCCATCTGGCGGAAGCGGCCATGGCTGCGCGGATGCGGGAAGTAGGTGCAGATGTCCTCGATCAGGCCCTGCACGCCCTGCATGATGATGGTGGAGCCCACGAACACGGGGATGATGAGCTCTTGCGCAATGGCCTTGTCGAGCAGCGACTCCAGCTCTTCCTGGGTGAGCTGCTCCTCGCCGTCGAGGTATTTCATCATGAGCTCGTCGTCGGCCTCGGCAACAAGGTCGCACAGCTTGTCGCGTGCCGCCTCGGCGGCGTCCATGTACTCGGCCGGGATGTCCTCGACTATCTCCTCGTCGCCGCTGGCGGAATGATAGCGGGCCTTCATGCGGATGACGTCGATGACCCCCTGGAAGTCCTTGTCGACCCCGATTGGTATGGTGACGGCGCCCAGGCGGCCGCCGAAGCGTGCATGCAGCGACGCCATCGCGGCGTCGAAGTTCGCGTTCTCGCGGTCGATGTGGTTGATGTACACGGCGCGGGAAAGCCGCATGTCCTCGGCCTCGCGCCAGATGCGCGTGGTCATGACCTGCGGGCCTGCGACGGCGTCCACAACGAACAGCGCCATCTCGGCCGCCTGCATGGTGGCCAACGTGTCGCCGATGAAGTCGGGGTGTCCCGAGGTGTCGAGCACGTTGATCTTGTAGTCCTTGTAGGGCACGGGCGCGATGGAGGTGGAGATGGTGAACTTGCGCTTTATCTCCTCGGCGTCGTAGTCGAGGTACGACTTCCCGTCATGCGTGGTTCCCATGCGCGGGGTTCGGCCGGAGACGTAGAGCATGGCCTCGGCAAGCGAGGTCTTCCCGGCTCCGTCCTGTCCGACAAGCACGATGTTCCTTACGTGTTCTGTTGCAGGCGCAGCCATGGTAACCACCATCACTTTCGAATTGGCCGATATGGGCAGGCTCGGAACGAGTCCAGTGCGGTTAAGTTTACCGTACTTGCACTAGCCCCAGCCAGATTATATGGATAAACGAATGCGCGAACTTTCGCGCAGCATTCGCGACGGCAATGCCGCGGTTTCACACATGCCCGAATGTGGCTGCGGCGATGCAGCCCGGAATCAAAATCATGATGCGCTCATTCGTTAACAAATTAAGGAGTACACATGCGGAAGAAACGCGCCAAAGACCCGATATGCGCAACCGATATCCTGCGCGCGCTGTACCTGATGCGCGAGGATGAACTGAAGCGACACGACCTTACGAAGAAGGAGATCGTGGTGGCCCAGCACATGCTGGATGGCGAAGGGAACGCCGACATAGCGAAACGCCTGAGGCTGTCGGTGTCGGGCGTGAAGTACCACGTCGGCAAAATATTCGTCAAAACACGGAAGCACACGCGCGAGGAGCTGTGCAGGCTTGTAAGGGTGGCCGTGGCGGCGTCAGACCGGACGTGGAAGGACACCTCCGAGATCGAGAAGGATGCAAAGGGACGCATAGTGCCGCCCGAGCCGAAGGCAGCCAGGCGGGCCTAGAGGCCAGCGCCGGGCACTGCACGGGCAAGGCCGGTCAGGCAAGCAGGGCGAGCACCTGCTTCTTCGCCTCAAGCGCCTCGTCTGTGAGCAGGAACCCTTCTCGGGACTCCCTCGGGCAAGGCACGTCCACCATTCCCGCGATGCTGCTGGGGGTCCCGGCCGCCGGGTTCCCTGCCAGCACCATGATGCGGTCGCCCATGGCCAAAGCCTCGTCCACATCGTGGGTCACGAGGACCGAAGACAGTTCCAGCCTGGTCAGCATGGACAGGAACCACTGCTGCATGTCCTTGCGCGTGAAGGCGTCCAGCGCGCTGAAGGGCTCGTCCATGAGCACCACGTCGTTGTTCATGAGGTACGTGCGCAAGAGCGCCGCACGCTGCCGCATTCCGCCCGAAAGCTGCGAAGGATAGCTTTTTTCCGCGCCCTGCAGCCCGAACTCTGCCATGCGGGCCTGGGCGGCGTCGCGGGCTTCGCCCTTCGACGCCCCGGCGATGCGAAGGGGCATGCTGACGTTGTCGATCACCGTGTGCTGGTCCAGAAGAAGGTCCTTCTGCAGCATGTAGCTCACCTTGCCGGGCCTGCCGGTGACGTCTTCGCCGTCGAGAAGCACGCGGCCGGCCTCTGGCATCATGAGGCCGGCCAGCGCGTGGAAGATGGTGGTCTTGCCCGAACCGGACTTCCCCACCAGGCACAGAAGCTCCCCCTCGCGGACGTCGAACGAGACGTCCTCGCATACGGCCTCGCCGTCCCAGGACAAGCTGAGGCCCGCCGCTTCGAGCCTGACGCGTCCTGGGTTCAACGGGGCGGCTTCCGCCGGACCAGGCCGCAAAGAACCTGGCCCGGTGGCCTTAGACGTGTCCGACTCGGACGGGCTAACGCTTCGGAAGGAACTCATTGGTGAAGCCCTCGCCTGCCGGAATAGGCACGGACACCAAGCCCTCGTCGCCCATCCACTTGTAGAAGCGGTCCCACCTCTCGGCGTCGATGTAGCCCCACTGCGGGGCGTCGTCCACGTAGAGGTCGGCCAGGTACTGCTGGGACACCTTGGCGAGCTCGGGGTCGGTCTCGGGGGCGTAGGCAACCAGGATTTCCGCCGCCTCGTCGGAGTGCTCGGAAGCGTACAGGTAGCCCTTCTCGGTGGCGGCCAGGAAGGCGGCCGCCGTGTCGGGTTCGTCGCTCAAGAAGGCGTCGTTGGCTATGATGACCGGCGTATAGTAGTCGAAGGTCTCGTCGACGCCGCGGATGCTGAAGTAGTCCACGGGATAGTCCTGCAGCTTCGCGTTCTGAAGCGCCCAGCCCTCGTACACCCATATCGCGTCGTACATGTCGGTGCGCAGGCCCGCGATGTCGTCGGTGGAATTGGCTGGCACCAGAGCGACTTCGTCCCAGTTGCCGCCGTCGGTTTCGACGATGCTCTTTATGATGGCCTTCTCGACGTCCTGGTCCCACGTGCCATACTCGTGGCCCGCAAGGCCGGCGGCATGGTCGATGCCCTCGCCCTGGCGGCTGACGATCCCCGAGGTGTTGTGCTGCACCAGCGCGGCTATGGCGGTGACGGGCAGCGGGTCGTCGCTTCCAAGATAGTTGGCCATCACGTCCTGGTAGCCTATGCCCAGCTGGGCCTTCCCGCTTCCCACCAGAACGTCGGCGCCGTCGTCGGGCGGCTGCACCACCTCGACCTCGAGGCCGGCGTCGGCGTAGTAGCCCTTGTCGATGGCCACGTAGATGCCGGTGTGGTTGGTGTTGGGCACGTAGTCGAGCACCAGCGTCAGCTTTTCCAAGGCGTCGTTTTCGCCCTCCGCCCCGGACTGTTGCTGCTGTGACGACTGCGGCGCGCACCCGGAAAGTGCAAGGGACGCCGCCAGCACAGTGGCGCATGCGGCGGCAGCGGCCGCCTTGGTCTTGCTTGAGAACTTCATTTCCTCTCCTTAATCGCCCGCCTCCATGGCATGCATACGCGCTCCAACAGCTTGACGGCGCCCATCAATGCCAGGGACAGGGCGGAAATTATGATTATCACTGCAAACATCTGGTCGTACGAATAGGACTTGCGCACGCGCGTCATGTACACCCCCAGGCCCTCGAAGCCTCCCAGCCATTCGGCGACCACCGCGCCCACCACCGCGTAGGTTGCGCTTATGCGCAGCCCGCTGAAGAAATGGCCGGCGGCCGCAGGCACCTTCACCAGGCGGAACGTCTGCCACCAGCTGGCCCCCATCACCCGCATAAGGTCGACGGTATCGGGGTCGACCGAGCGGAAGCCCTGCGCGAGCGACACCGTTATGGGGAAGAACGTGGTAAGCGCCACCAGCAGCACCTTCGGCATCATGCCGTAGCCAAGCCACAGCACCAGGAGCGGCGCTATGGCCACTGTCGGTATGGTCTGCGAGATGGTGACCAAAGGCGAAAGCGCGGCATCCATCGTGCGGAAGCGGTCCATCCCCATGGCGATGAGAAAGCCAAAGGCGACTCCCAGGCATAAGCCAGCAAGCGCTTCGGCGAGGGTGACCCACGCATGCGACATGAGCAGCCCGAAGTCGTCAACGATGGCCTGGGCCACCTGCAATGGGCTTGGCAACATGAACGACGGAACCAGCCCGAAGCTGCAGACCGCCTGCCAAAGGGCCAAGACCGCCGCGACGGTGAGGGTCGGGGCGACCCATTTCGCGCGAGACCGCGTCATGCGGCGAGATCCGCCCCGGCGTCGAGGGTGCATCCGTCGGACAGGCCCGATTGCTGGTTGGCCTGCGAGTACTTCCCCACCTTGCGTCTGGTGGTCAGAAGGTCGCCCGAGGGACGGTAGTCGATCTTGGCGTAGGTCATCACCTTGTCGGACCCGGCCGCAGCAGCGATCAGCTGGCATTGCTTCAAGGCGTCCAGGCACGTGTCGTAATCCCCCTCGATAGTGGTTTCGAAGGGCCCCACGAACAGCTTGACGGGAAGGGACATGAGGTAGTCGATCACCTCGTCGACGATGCGGCAGACCTCGTCATCGTCGGCCGCGTCCATAGGCAGCACCTGCACTGCGACTGCGCATTCCATGCGCGCTCCTTTCCGGTGCGGCACATGAAAAAAGGTCCCGCACCTAATCTGCGGGACCCGTGACAGTTGGATATGTGGTCCCTACGCTGGCATTACCCAGATCAGGTTTCAGGGTCGAAGGCGGGCCTTCCTCTCAGCCGGGCTAACCCCAGCTCCCCTCTTGCAGGTTCGATTGTATCAAAGAAGGACTAGCGCCAGGGGTCTTCCTCGTACTGAGGCTCGTTGGCCGGACGGTCGGAATAGGGGTCGTAGCCGTCGTCGTCCTCGTTCGCCGGCCTTCTGTACTCGTCCTGTTCGTCCATGTCGGCTCCTTTCGCGCCAAAAGCCGGCGCATTCGCAAAGGCAATAAAAAAGCCGCCCAAGCGGACGGCTGAAACGATGGTGGAGCATAGGGGGTTCGAACCCCTGACCTCATGGCTGCCAGCCATGCGCTCTCCCAGCTGAGCTAATGCCCCGAAACGGTGCGCAAAAAGCGCGAGAAACAATATATCACATCGCGCACCGCGCGTTCGAAGTTTTTCGAAGCCCGCACACAAGCACCAACACAAGCGCCCTCACAAGTATTAGACTATGTCCAGTGCATCGTCGAAGCCACGTGCGCCCGCCATGGAACCGTGCGCAGGCCGCACCAAGTGGTCTCGACCGAAGAATGCCACAGGGACGCATCGGAGGCGCAATGCTTTTCAACGACATCGCAATCATCGACGAGGATTTCGAATACCGGCCGAACCGCTACGTGGGGGTGAAGGACGGCGTCATTGCCTACATAAGCGACCGGCCCCCCGCCGACGCCGACGCCTACGGGCAGGCCTACGACGGAGCAGGCAAGCTGCTGCTTCCGGCCTTGTTCAACGCACACGCCCATGCGCCCATGACGCTGTTGCGCGGATTCGCCGAAAACCTTCCGCTGGACAGGTGGCTGAACGAGAAATGCTGGCCGTTCGAGGCCAAGATGACCGACGACGACAACTACTGGGCAACCCTTCTGGCATGTGCCGAGATGTCGCGCTACGGCGTGGTGGGCTTCTCCGACATGTACTACTCCACCCGCGACCGCGCCCGCGCCGTCGCGGAATCGGGCCTTAAGGCGAACCTATGCGAAGGACTGCTGGCGTTCGAGCCCAAGCCCTACAGCGAGTACCCCATCGCAGCCGCCAACGAAGAGTACGTGCGCACCCTGCATGGCACGGCCGGCGGCCGCATCCGCATCGACTACAACATCCACGCGGAATACACCTCGAACGAGCAGACCTGCCGCGACATAGTGGAGCTGTTGAAGGACAACGGCCTGCGCCTTCACCTGCATCTCTCCGAGACCGAGAAGGAGGTCGCCGAATGCCGGGAGCGCCACGGCGGGCTGTCCCCCGTGCAGTACTTCGAGGAAATCGGCGCGTTCGACGTGCCGTGCACGGCGGCCCATTGCGTGTGGCTTGACGACAACGATGTGAACATCCTGGACCGCCACGGCGTGTTCGTGGCGAACAACCCCGTGTCGAACATGAAGCTCGGAAGCGGCTTCGCGCCCGTCCCGGAGATGCTCCGCCGCGGCATGAACGTATGCCTAGGCTCGGACGGGATGGCGTCGAACAACAACCACAACCTTTTCAGCGACCTGTACGTGATGGGACTCATATACAAGGGAAGCAACCTGGACCCCACGGCAGTGGAGCCGGGCCAGGCCCTTCGCGCCGCCACGCGCACCGGCGCGCTTTCGCAGGGGCGCGACGACTGCGGGCTTGTGAAGGAAGGCTTCAAGGCGGACCTCTGCGTGATGGAAGTGACGGGGCCGCAGTGGTGCCCGATGACGTCACCTGTGTACAACGTCGCGTACGCCGGCGACGGCAGCGACGTGGTTCTGACCATGTGCGACGGCAAGGTGGTATACGACGGCGCCGCCGCACCGGAGGCCCGTTGGCCCGGCATCGACGTCGAACGCGTGAAGGCCGAGGTGGCCAAGCGGGCGAAAAGGATAATCTCGGAGCTGTAGCGGCTACAACAACACCAGCTCACCGTCACAGCCGACGAGGCAGGCATGCTCTATCTCGGGGTGCTCGTGGACGAAGGAGCGCTCGTAGGTGCCGCTTGTCACCACGCTTCCTTGCGCCACGGGCACTTGCGCGAAGACAGCGGCCGTCCACGGCATAAAACATCGATCGAAGTGCGCCTAAACCTCCAAATAAACCCCAGAACCATACCGTTTTAGCCGTTCTTGCTGCAAAGTAATACTTTATGGGGGATGCATCACGCCCCCTGACAAGGCATAGTGACAACTGCTGAATGAAGCTAACAGGCGCCGTGCCTTCCTTTCGGGCAACCGTGGCTGGCATATCTCCCAGAAATGAAGACGCCACTTGCAGCAGGCAGCAAACAAGGCGGTCCTACTTGGACTGTGGCCGCCAACCCGAACGTCCGGGCTCTCCGTCCCCTAGCGAAGGGCCCAGACAAAAAAATCCCAAACGTCCCAGAAACCCATGTGCTATACTTCCTCGCAACCTGACGAAAGGGTTGGTTTGACCAACGCGACCAACACATACTTCCTCATCCCAAGCACCACGGTGCTTGGTGGAAAGTGGTGGCGTTAAAACTAAATACCGGACCGGGTTATCGAAACTCATACTCATGCGCATCTTGAGACCCTCGGTAACGGGGGTCTTTTTTTATGCGCAGGTATGCATCGGCTGCAAGGAAAGGAGAACATCATGGCCGAAGGACTGAAGGAAGACACCAAGCAAGGCGCCGCGAAGGACGGGGCGCGAACGCCCGCAGCCCCCTACAGGCTGTACCTGCGCGAGGAGCAGATCCCCACGCAGTGGTACAACATCCGCGCCGACATGCCCGAACCCCCCGAGCCCATGCGCCTACCCAACGGCCAGGTGGCAACCTTCGACGACATCTCGCCCGTCTTCTGCGACGAGCTTGTGAAGCAGGAACTGGACGACGAGACGGCCTACTTCGACATCCCCGAAGGCGTGCAGGAGATGTACAAGGTATACCGCCCGTCGCCGCTGTGCCGCGCCTACAACCTTGAACGCTTCCTGAACACGCCCGCCAAGATCTACTACAAGTTCGAGGGCAACAACACCTCGGGCTCGCACAAGCTGAACTCGGCGCTGGCGCAGGCGTACTACGCCAAGCAGCAGGGGCTGGACAAGATCACCACCGAGACGGGCGCCGGACAGTGGGGCACCGCGCTGGCTGAGGCCGCCGACCACTACGACGTCGACCTGGACGTGTTCATGGTGAAGTGCTCGTACGAGCAGAAGCCGTTCCGCCGCTCGATCATGCGCACGTTCAACGCCACCATCACGCCTTCCCCGTCCGACACCACCGAGATCGGCAAGAAGATGCTCGCCGAGCACCCCGACTCCACGGGCTCGCTGGGAACCGCCATCTCGGAAGCGGTGGAACGCGCGATGAACGTTCCTCAGAACAAGGGCCGCTACCAGCTTGGAAGCGTGCTCAACCAGGTGGTGCTGCACCAGTCGATCATCGGGCTGGAGAGCTACGCCGCGTTCGAGGAGCTTGGCGAGTACCCCGACATCGTCATCGGTTGCGCCGGCGGCGGGTCGAACCTGGGCGGCCTGATCGCGCCGTTCATGCGCGAGAAGCTGAACGGTAACAGGCCCGACACGCGCTTCATCGCCGTGGAGCCCGCAAGCTGCCCCAGCCTGACGCGCGGCAGGTACGCCTACGACTACGCCGACACCGGCCAAACCTGCCCGCTGGTGAAGATGTACACCCTAGGCAACGGCTTCCTCCCCTCGCCCGACCATGCCGGCGGCCTTCGCTATCACGGCATGAGCCCCATCGTGTCGAAGCTGAAGCACGACGGCTACATGGATGCCATCGCAGTGAAGCAGACCGACGTGTTCGAGGCGGCCGAGGAGTTCGCGCGCCTGGAGACGATCCTTCCGGCCCCGGAAAGCGCGCACGCCATCCTGGCGGCCATGAACGAGGCGAAGAAGTGCGCCGAGACCGGCGAGGCGAAGACCATCCTGTTCGGACTCACCGGCACGGGATACTTCGACATGTTCGCCTACGACGCACACCGCAACGGGCAGATGGTCGACCACGTGCCGTCCAACGAGGAACTGGAGCAGGGCTTCGCCACCATCCCCAGCATCCCCGGCATACAGTAAGAGCGCGTCAGCGTGCCATTGGAGCACGGCGGATTCAAGCGGTGAACGCACCTCATGCCGCCTTTGCCAGCAGCTCTGCGAA
>CAQLOA010000044.1 GCA_948829205.1 uncultured Eggerthellaceae bacterium | reverse complement strand
GAGTCCTGCCAGCTCGACGAGTCGGGGTACTTGTAGCTGCGCGAGGCGTAGGACACGCCCGTGTCTCCGTCGGGGTCGAGGGTGTAGAGCACGGTCGCGCGCGGCGTGGCCAGCCCGTCCGCGAACACGCCGTCGAGCTGCAGCTTGTTGTCTGCGTCGTGCTCGGTGAGGGTGCGCAGGACCACGGTGGTGTCGTCCAGCGAGCGCCCCTCGTCCACCGGGTCGGGGACCGACCAGTTGATCGTGAGCCTGGGAGGGTTCGCCGAGCTCCTGTTCTGGAACAGCTCGCACTGCATACCCCGCTCGTACTCCGCCTTGACGCAGAACCCCCGCTGCGTCCAAACCCCCTGCACCCAGTTGTTGACGCACTCGCGCACGTCCCAGTCGATGTAGCCCCGGTAGGTGCGCGCCTGCTGGAAGCCAACGAGCTCGTGGGAAAGCCCCTCCTGCTTGGCCCAGGTGAGGCCGTCGAAGGACCACGGGTCCACGACGCGGTACAGCCCGAAGTTGGTCTGGCCTCCCGACCATTCGCGGTACTGGGACAGCGAGAAGGTGGCCGAGTCGATGCGCGCCTCGCTCATGATGTAGCCGAAGTCGTAGTTGATCTCGGCGTAGACGCGGCATATTCCGTGGCCGCCCGGCTTGAAGGCGCTGGTGCCCGTCTTCACGCCGTCGTCGTAGCCCGCGTAGGAGTAGCCGTTCTCGCCGATCACCCCGTTGCGCGATTTCTGCTCGACGCAGCCGACGCGCACGGACGATGGCGCGATGTTGTCCGTCGGGTCTATGCGCACGGGGTATGCGCGCTCTTCCGCGGACAGCCAATCCCAGTTGGGCAGGAGCCTCAGCACGAGGGCGCCGTCCTCGCGGTCGAGCGAAAGCGACACGTCGTCGCACACCTCGCCGAGCGCGTCGGTCATGAGCGGGGCCGATATGTCCATGACGGCCTCGCCGCTTCCCGCGTCGTACACCCGGCAGACGCCGTTATCGATTCGCGCCGACAGGCCCTGGGGAAGGACGAGCAGCGAGTCGAACGGCTGCTCGGGCACGGGCTGGTTCAGGACGATGTCCTCCTTCACCACGGACCCCACGAGCGTGTACTGCCAGTCGATCCCCTCGCGCGCCTCTGTGTAGCGCACGGCCTCGCCGCGGGCAGCCGAGCGGCTGAAGTCCACGTCCTTGGGAACTACCCTGATCTCGCGGGAGCCGATGCGCAGGGTCAGGCCCTGGGCGCCTTCCCCGTCCTCTATGGGAAGCTCGGCGGTGAACGAGTTCTCCTTGTTCCGGTACACCGTCGGCTCGGAGAACAGGCCGCCTCCGGCCGGCTCCATCGCGTTGTCGATGGGTCGCACCTCCCCGGACGGCGCCTCGTAGGCTATGGCCGCGCCGCCTATCACCGTGGTGTAGGTGCGCTCCGAGGTCTTGAGCAGGGTAGCGTCGTCCTCCATCGCGACGGGCTCGCCCTCGAGGTCGGGCTGGTCGTAGTAGTCGACGGGCGGAAGGGCGGGTATCTCCGGCTCGGGCGCGTCCTCCGCGGCACCGGAATCTTCTTCGCCTTGCGCCGCCTCGTCCTGCAGGCCCGAAGGCTCTGCGGGCTGGCTTGCGTCCGTGCCTCCCAAGGCGGAGTCCGACTCCTGGGAGTCCGAGGGCGGCTCGTACACTTTCGGGTCGGCGGGCTGGTTGGCCGGCTGGTCCTGCAGCTCCTCGGCGAGGGCGGGCAGCGCGTCGCCTATCGTGGAATAGCAGAGGATCAGGGCAAGCAGGCACGAGAGGCCTGCGCTTGCGGCGCGCTTGGCGCGCCTTGTCCACAAGGCCCTCGCCTTCGCCTTCCACCAGTCGCCGCTTCCTCCGCTGGCCCGCGTGTTGCGGCACTCAAGCGCGACCGCATACAGCCATGCGGCGCCCAGCATGGCGGATGACGCGCAGAACAGGCTCGCGGCGGCAAGCCCCGACGGCACGAAGGAGAAGGCGAGGTCTAGCAGCCAGCCAGCAAGGAAAGCGGCCGCGGTGGTAGCGGCTATAGGAACGTAGGCCCCTCGGACCGACCTTGCCTCTGCAATGGGGTGCGGCGGGAGGGCCTGCCTTCGGTACGACCCTGCGAACATCATGGCCGCCAAGGGGCACAGCAGCACGGCGCCTGCGTATGCCAGGGCCTCAAGCAGCGACAAGGCCGCCTGCGTGCCCATGGACCCGAGCAGCGAGAGCTCCAGCAGGAACGCGAACAGCCCGAACGCT
The DNA here is from genome assembly GCA_948829205.1 of uncultured Eggerthellaceae bacterium. Taxonomy (GTDB): domain Bacteria; phylum Actinomycetota; class Coriobacteriia; order Coriobacteriales; family Eggerthellaceae; genus MGBC163016. The sequence continues at coordinate 7,301 of CAQLOA010000044.1, read as the reverse complement.
GCGATTGCGGCGACCGCGCCAAGCGCGGCTATCGCGCCTCGGGAGAGGATTCCGAGGATGCGCTTGACGATGCCGCCTTCCTGCCGCAGGAACGCGAACAGCGACGCCATCGCGACCATGGCCGGAACGGAGAGCGACGCAAGCACCCATGCGGCGGGAGCGTCCGCGACGTTTGCCGCCATCATTGGGACGCAGGCGCTGCCTGAGACCAGAAGGCATGACAACGCCCTTGCAACCCAAGGCCGCCTTCCCCGAAGCGGCGGGTTGCCGCACTTAGCTTCATTCGTGAGCATATCGATCATCCCCTGCTCGAACAGCCTGTGAATGCAACGAGTGTGGTCAAGTTAAGCTTTATTCATTTATTGTTTTGCAAACATGATAGTTTGATTCATGAATTTTGCAAATTTCATTAAGAATGATAGCCATAGGGATGAGTTCCCGCCAGATTTCTAGAGGATATTGCTCTTTTGCAAGCATGGGGATTGATGTAAACATTGCTTGCGATGAGATAAGGCTAGACGTCGCTTCGTTTAGATGGAAATGAGCCTATGGAAGCATCTTTGACCACAGCCGCATGCTACTCGAAATCCCTGCGGGACGTTGCGCGGAATCGACGGGCATACGGGGCGAAGATCCCACTTAATGCCCGGGCGGCCGCAGACGAGCTGCGCCTCTATGCAGATCAGCGGCAGCGACGTGCTAGAGAAGGGACTCTCGGGAGTGGATGCGAGGTAAGCCGAAGGAACCGAAAAATCCAATCGAAAGGAGCGGAAGACTCCGCAGCGAATCCGCTTGCGAGGCTGCGGTGAGGGTTTTGGCGGAGAAGGGGTTCGAGGACTGTCCGAGGAGCCGCGAAGCGGCGACGAGTTCCGCAGAACCTCCGCCAAAACCTTCACCGCGGGAGCCGAGCCTGTCGGAGAGCGCGGAGGCTTCTGCTCCTCGCGAGTTAGTTCGAGGCGATCACGTGGCGAGCGGCCGTGTTTTCGTCACGCCCCCAGGTCAAGCAGGGCGCCGAAGAGCTCGTTGCCCAGAAGCCAGCCCTTCTGCGTCGGCCTCCATCCCCCGTCGTGCGCCTCCACGAGGCCGAAGGCGGCAAGCCACTCGAAGGCGTCGTCGAATCCTGGCAGCGCCTTGCGGAAGGCGGCGCAGGCCTCGGCGTGCACGCCTTCGGTCATGCGCATGGAAAGCATCAGGTCCTCGGCGGCCATCTGCACCTCGTCCAGGTCGTCCACCACGACGCCGTCCTGCACCCTCATGCGGCGTTGCGCGTTCTGCGTCATGGTGACGGCCGACTCGCCTATCCCAAGGTACGGCTTGCCCTGCCAGTAGGACATGTTGTGGCGGCTTTCGAACCCGGGTCGGGCATAGCTTGCGACCTCGTACCGGCGAAGCCCTGCGTCCTCCAGCCGGGTGCAAGCCAGCTCCATCATGTCGGCCTGCGTGTCCTCGTCGGGGATGTGCAGGCGGCCCTTGCGCATCATCTTCTCGAACTTCGTGCCCTTCTCTATCGTCAACGGGTAGATGCTGACGTGGGTCACGCCGAGCCCGACGGCGGTCTCTATGCTGCTTTCCAGCTGCTCAGGCGTCTGCCCGGGAAGGCCGCACATGAGGTCGATGCTGACGTTCTCGAACCTGCATTGCGCGTCGTTCACGGCGCGTTTGGCGTCGTCGGCCGTGTGGATGCGCCCCAGCGTCTCCAACAGGCCGTCGTCGAAGGACTGCACCCCCAGCGACAGCCTGTTCGCGCCAAGCGCCCAGATGTCGCGAACGAGCCTTTCGTCCAGCGATTCGGGATTCGCCTCCACCGTGCATTCCACCTCGGTGGTCAAATGCATCGACGTGCCTATGGCGTAGAGCAGCTGCGTAAGTCCGCGGCTCCCAGCGAACGTCGGCGTGCCTCCGCCGATGTAGACGGTCTCGACTTCGGCGAGCTCGCCTTCTGCTCCCTTCGACCTGATGTCGCGCACCAGGCCCTCCAAGTAGGCGTCGACCTCGGGCGACCCCTCCTTCACGGCCCGGGTATGGAAGTCGCAGTAGCTGCACCTGGACTTGCAGAACGGAACGTGCACGTACAGGGCCTTGTAGGCGTCATGCGGCATTGCATACCTCCAGAAGCTGGTCGAAGACGTCTTCGAAATCGCCCACGGTGCAGCATTCGTTGAAGCGCCCGCGCGGCGCAGCGGCCCCGGGAAGCCCGTGCACGTACCACGCGGCGTGCTTACGCATGGGGGCAACGCGCCCTCCGTTCGCGCCGGCAAGCATGGCAACGTGGCGCTTGGCCAGCCCAAGGCGCTCGGACGGGCTCGGGGGCTCGGGGGCGTCCCGGCCGTCGAGCGCGGCCCTCATGTCGGCGAACACCCAGGGGTTGCCTTCCGCGCCTCGGGCCACCATCACGGCGTCGCAGCCAGTGAGTTCGGCCATGCGAACCGCGTCGGCGCCGCAGCGCACGTCGCCGTTGCCAACCACCGGGACGCCTACTGCGTCCTTGACGCGCGCAACGGTATCCCAGTCTGCGTCGCCGCGGTACATCTGCGTGGAGAAGCGCCCGTGCACCGTCACCGCATCGGCTCCGGAATCGGCCATGGCGCGGGCGAACTGCGGGGCGGTCTCGCCTGACTCCTCGGACCAGCCGCGACGGAACTTGCATGTCACGGGGTGTTCGACGGAGCGCTTGCAGGCCGCCACGATGTCCGAAGCCAGCCGGACGTCCTTCATGAGCGCCGAGCCGTCCCCCTTCGTGACGATCTTGCGGGCAGGACAGCCCATGTTTATGTCGATCAGGACGAGCTTGCTGCCAAGCTCCTGCTCGACCCAAGCCGCCATGTCGGCCACCACCTGCGGCTCGTGCCCGAACAGCTGGACGGCCACCTCATGCTCGCCTTCGCCCAGGTCGACGAGATGGCGCGTCTTGTCGTTTGCGTAGGACAGCCCCTTTGCGGACACCATCTCGGTGTAGGCCAAATCAGCCCCCTGCTCTCGGCAGAGGCTGCGGAACGCGACGTCGGTGACCCCCGCCATGGGTGCCAGGATCGCCTTGTATTTCCCGAAGAGGCCTTCCATGTCGCCTAGACTTCACGCAAAGGATGCGACAAAGCTTGCGTGCTAGATCGAAAGTCCGTCGCCAAGGAACGCGATGGCCCCGCAGGACACGACCACGAACAGCACCACCAGCAGCACCACGACCAGCGCGACGACCGCCATGACGCGCGAACGGCGCCGGGCCTTGTCAAGCTCCTGCAGGTCCTGGGCGTTCTTCGCATCGTCGAACGGGTCGTTCAGCCAGTCGTATTCTTCGTCCGCTTTGCCCATAGCCTCAAATTACCACCTAATCAGCATCTTCTCTAATATCTCATCAAACAATAAAGCATTGAAGGCAATCTGCAAATCCCACAGGACGGCGAGGATGAATGAGGCGCAGCCAATTGCCGTGAAAGCGCTCCCGAGCGTACTTCGCTACGCGAGGAAGGAGCGCTTGGAGCGGCAAGGGGCGCGCCCCATTCATCCGCAGCGCGGTGTTGATGATTAACGAGATCGTTAATCATCAACCTTCAAGATGGCCATGAAGGCTTCCTGTGGAACCTCCACGTTCCCCAGCGCCTTCATGCGCTTCTTCCCTTCCTTCTGCTTCTCCAGCAGCTTGCGCTTGCGGGATATGTCGCCGCCGTAGCACTTGGCGAGCACGTCCTTGCGCTTGGCCTTCACCGTCTGCCGCGCCAGCACGCGGCCGCCCACCGCGGCCTGGATGGGGACCTCGAACATCTGGCGCGGGATTATCCCCTTCAGCTTCTCCGCGAGCGTGCGCCCGCGGTCGTACGCCTTGTCCTTATGGATGATGAACGACAGTGCGTCGACGGGCTTGCCCGACAGCAGTATGTCCAGCTTCACCAGGTCGGAGCGCTTGTATCCCATGAACTCGTAGTCGAGGCTGGCGTAACCCTTCGTGTTCGACTTCAGCTTGTCGAAGAAGTCGAGTATCAGCTCGGAGAGCGGTATCTCCCAGAGCATCTCCACCGTGGTCTGCGACAGGTAGTTCATCGTGACGAACGTTCCGCGGTGCGCGACCGTGAGGTCCATGACGGCTCCCACGTAGTCGGGCGGGATGAGCACCTTCGCCTTCAGGTAGGGCTCCTCCATGTGGTCGATCTCGCCGGCGTCGGGCATCTCCTGCGGGGAATGCAGCGACACCATCTCGCCGTTGCGCTTGTAGACGTGGTATTCCACGCTTGGCGCGGTGGCTATGAGGTCGAGCCCGAACTCGCGCTCGAGGCGTTCCTTTATGACCTCCATGTGCAGAAGCCCCAGAAAACCCACGCGGAAGCCGAAACCGAGTGCATGCGACGTCTCGGGTTCCCAGTCGAGCGCCGGGTCGTTCAGACTGAGCTTCTCGAGCGCTTCCTTCAAGGGCTCGTACTGGTCGCCGTCTATGGGGAAGAGCCCCGTGTACACCATTGGCTTGGCCTCGCGGTATCCTGGAAGCGGGTCGTTCGACCCGCCTTCGGCCGATGTGACCGTGTCGCCTACCTTCACCTGGCTGACGTCCTTGAGGCCCGTGACCAGGTAGCCCACCTCGCCGACGCCCAGCGATGGAAGCGAGTTCTCCTCGGGCGTGCGCGCGCCCACGTCCTCCACCAGCGTGGTGGTGCCCGTGGCCATCATCTTCACGCGGTCTCCCTTGGACATCGACCCGTCGATGACGCGCACCAGCGCCACAACGCCCCTGTAGGCGTCGAAGTAGCTGTCGAATATGAGCGCTCGCAAGGGCGCGTCGGGGTCGCCTTCCGGGGCAGGTATGTTGTAGACGATGGATTCCAGCAGGTCGTGGATGCCCTCGCCCGTCTTCCCGCTCGCAAGGATCGCGTCGTCTGCGGGTATGGCAAGGCCGTCCTCTATCTCGCCGCGGACGCGTTCGGGCTCGGCGGCAGGCAGGTCGATCTTGTTGATGAGCGGGATTATCTCGAGGTTCGAGTTCATGGCCAGCATGGCGTTGGCCACCGTCTGCGCCTCGACGCCCTGCGTTGCGTCCACTACGAGCACCGCCCCCTCGCAGGCGGCAAGCGAGCGGCTCACCTCGTAAGTGAAGTCGACATGGCCCGGCGTGTCGATCAGGTTCAGCTGGTAGGTCTCTCCATCGTCGGACGTGTATTCGACGCGCACGGCCTGGCTCTTGATGGTGATGCCGCGCTCGCGCTCGATGTCCATGGTGTCGAGCAGCTGCTCCTGCATGTCGCGCTCGGCCACCGTCCCCGTGCTTTCGAGGATGCGGTCGGAAAGCGTGGATTTGCCGTGGTCTATGTGCGCTATGATCGAGAAATTGCGTATATGTGCGGGGTCTGTTCGCATGTTGTGATATTCTATCGCATTGTGTCCAACGGACGGCGGAGATGGGCCTGGCCTATCGAATCTGCAGACATGGCTGCGTTGATGGGATCGTTCGTTGGCGGCTCGAAGCCAGAGGCGTGAAAATCCAGAGCGCCTCCCACGCACGCATCCGCACGCGTGCCGTCATGGCCTCATGCCGCCCTCCCATCGCATCCATGCCTGCAGAATCGTCACCTTGCCTCCCCACGCCTTGGACTGCCTGTAAAGAGATGCAAAGGAGCAACAATGGCCAACATCAAGTCGCAGAAGAAGCGCATCATCACCAACGAGAAGTCGCGCATGCGCAACCGCGCGGTCAAGAGCGAGCTCAAGACCGCCACGCGCCGCGTCAAGGAGGCCGTCGCCGCCGGCAACGGCGCCGAAGCCTTCGAGGCCGCCTGCAAGGCGTGCCGCCTCATGGACAAGGCCGTGTCGAAGGGCGTCATCAAGAAGAACCAGGCCGCCAACCGCAAGAGTGGCATCATGAAGCTGGCCAACACCGTGGTCACCGACGCCGACCGCAAGGCCTACGAGAAGCCCGAGCCCAAGAAGCAGGAGAAGAAGGGCTCGAAGAAGGCAGCGGCCAAGGCCGAGCGCGTGGCTGCGATGCAGGCCGCCCAGAAGGAGAAGGACAAGCGCCGCGAGGCGCAGAAGAAGCAGGAGGCCGCAGCCCTGAAGAAGAAGGAGAAGGCCGAGAAGGAGGCAGCCGAGGCCGAAGCCAAGGCAGCCGCAGAGGCAGAGGCCGCAGCCGACGCCGAAGCGGTGGAGGACCCGGAGTCCACGGACGCACAGGGCGACGTCGAGGAGCCTTCCGCGGAGGCCCAGGAGGAGGCAGCCGAATAGGCTACCTGCCTGCTACAAGCAGAACCCAGTCAAGGAAGGCGGCTTCGGGATCGGAGCCGCCTTTCATTTTGCGCTCGCATTCCAGCGACGAGCGAAGCGCCCCGCGTAGCTCGGCTTCGGAGAACCCGCGCGCCCACGCCATGTGGTTCTTCACGCGCCAGTCCTGCATCCCAAGCTCGGCTGCGAGGGCCCGCTGAGGGTTGCCGGCGTTCGACATGCTCTTCGCGCAGACAAGCTCGCGTATGCGCGAGACGCACTGACGCAGCAAGGCATGCGGCGAGGCCGAGGGCATGATCGAAAGGATCCGCATGCACTCCTTGACGTTGCGGGCCGAGAAGGCGTCGACGAACTGCCAGGGCTTGGCCTCGTTCACGCGAGCCACCAGGGACCGCACGTCCGCCTCGCTCACGGCTCCCTTGCCTGCGCACGAAAGCGCAAGCTTCCTCAGCTCCTCGTCGAGATGCACGGTGTCTTCGCCGACGAGCTCGACCAGAAGCGCTGCGGCGTTGGGCGCTATGGTTATGCCATGCGCAGGCGCCATGGCGCGAACCTGGTTGGGAAGGTCGCGCTTCTGCGGGGACGTGCAGTCTATGACCGCCTGCTTCCCCACCGCCGCGACGGCCTTGTATAGCGCGGTGTTCTTTGCCAGCTTGTCCGAGACCAGCAGGAGGACCGTGGTGTCGCATGGGGCCTTCGCGTAATCGGCGAGAGCCTTCTGAGAAGGCTTCGAGAGCCTGTCGGCGTCGACTACCACCACAAGCCGCTTCTCGCTGGCGAACGGCATGGTCTCGCACGCCGCGGCGATGGCTTCGCCGTCGGCGGTTGCGCCGTCGAACCTGTCGGAGTTGAACGACAGGTCGCCCAGCTTCTCGATCCTGGCCTTGAGCCTTCCCACCGTCACGTCACGCTTCAGGTGATCTTCGCCGTTCACGAGGTAGACCGGGAGCAGCTGTATGTCCTTCTTTTCCGCCATGCTCTTATTCTACTTGCTAATGCCGGAAAGCGTGACGCCGTCTTGGTCGAAATGCACCTGCACCGTACCCGACTCGTCGGTTCTTGCCACGCGCGCGCCGACGGCGTACAGCAGATCCAACGCGTCC
>CAQLOA010000043.1 GCA_948829205.1 uncultured Eggerthellaceae bacterium | reverse complement strand
GCGTGATACAGGGCAGTGCGGATGTTGTCGCTCATCCCGCCGTCCACGGCCACGTACTTGCGGATTCCCGGAAGCGTCTTAAGGATGCCCACCGTGTAAAGCGTGACGCCCGCGTTCGCCACAAGAGAGCGGCCCGGCTCCACCAGCAGGCGCGGCAGCGGGAAGTCGTGCTTCTCGCACAGGCTGCGCACGCTGTCGCAGGTGACGGCGGCGAACTCGTCGATCGAAGACGGGCTGTCGGTGGACTCGTAGGCCACACCTAGGCCGCCGCCAAGGTCTAGCTCTTCGATCACATAGCCGTAGCCCTCGCGGATGCGGGCCATGAATTCGACCATCACGGCCGCGGCCTCGCCGAAGGAATGCAGGGCGAATATCTGCGACCCGATGTGGCAATGCAGGCCCGCCAGGCGCACGTTCGGCGTCTCGAGCGCGGTGCCCACGCAGGTGTAGGCGAAGTCTTCAAGCATGGTGAACCCGAACTTCGAGTCCTCGCATCCGGTGCGGATATATTCGTGGGTGTCGGCCTCGACGCCCGGCGTGATGCGCATGTATATGTCCTGCACCTTGCCGTGGCGCGCCGCGATTTCCGACACGCGCGCCAGCTCGATGCGGCTGTCCACGATTATGCGGCCCACTCCGGCCGAAATGGCCTCGTCGAGTTCCTGCGGCGTCTTGTTGTTGCCGTGCATGAAGATGCGTTCGGCAGGGAAGCCTGCGGCCAGGGCGCACGCAAGCTCGCCGCCGCCCGAAACGTCCAGGCACAGTCCCTCTTCCTGCGCCATGCGCACGACGGCCTTGTTCATGAACGCCTTGCTGGCATAAAGAACGTCGGAGTCCTCGTAGCGGCTGCGGAACGCGCGGACGAACTCCTGCATGCGGTGACGGATGTTGACCTCGTCGAACACGTACAGCGCGGTTCCCTCGCTGCGGGCCAGCTCGACCATGTCGACCCCGCCTATATACAGATGGCCGTCGCGCACTTCCGCCGTTTCGGGAAGCACCGCCCCGAGCTCCATCGTGGTCTTGTTGTCTGCCTTCTTTGAAAGGTCGGATGCAGGTAGAGACATGAAAAAAATCCCCTTTGCTCTGGTTGTCCAAGCCATTGTAGCAAAGGGGGGAGCGGCGACTGTTCGCGCGAAGCCGACCTGCGATGCTTCCGTTAGCCACGATTCACGCGAGGGTCGGTTCCGCGTTTTCGTCATGACCGAATAATGACATTTCCAGCGGGGCCGCAACGGCTTCCGCGACATCCGTTAACATGACGACATTGGATTTGAACGGACGCGAAAACTAGGCGTGACGCTCTGGGTTCCCGTCGCCTATCTCGAGGAGGAAGCATGTCTAAGCAGGCACCATCAATGGACAAGTGGTTGGAAGAGGCCAAGGCCTCGGACGTGGCAGACCAGTGCGGGATGTTCCTGGTGCACAACGGCGTGGTGCGCGTGACGCCGAAGGCCCAGGTAAGGGAAGGCAGGCAGGGGCTGGGCGAGGTCGCCCAGGTGGATTTCTCGTACGACGCGGAAGGCGTCGAGGCCGCCGTGCAGGATGCCCTGAGCTGGCCTGGGGTGTACTACGTGAAGGTGTGGCTGAACGAAGGCGTGCTTTCCGTGGGCGACTCCATCATGTACGTGCTGATCGGCGCCGACATCCGTCCGAACTGCATCGATGCGCTGCAGAAGCTGGTAGGCAAGATCAAGAACGACCTGGTGGTCGAGAAGGAGATCTATGCGTAGTCCGTCGTCGAAGCTGGGCACCTGCGCCCTGATGGCGCTGGCTGGCGCCGTGGCCTTCGCGTGCCTTGCGGTTGCCGGATGCTCGCAGACGGCGCAAGGCCCCTCCGCTGCATCGGACTCGTCGCAGTCATCGGACGCCTCCGGGCAGGTCGAGGAATCGAACCTGGCCAAGGGAGGCGACCCCATCGCGTCGTTCGCTGCGAACTCGGCCGCCATCGAGCTCTCCGGCGACGAGAACGCCTGCTACTCCCCCGCGTCGTTCTACATGGCGTTGGCCATGGTGGCCGCAGGGGCCGACGGCGAGGCGCAACAGCAGATGTTCGACGCGCTTGGCGTGCAGAGCACCGAGGAACTGGACGAATACTGCCAGGACCAGTTGCGCGAGATCGCCGTAACCGACGAGACGAGCACCATCGAGGTGGCGAACTCGCTATGGTCCAACGTGGGCTACACGTTCCAGGCCGAGTACCAGAAAGCCGTCGAGGAGCACTTCGACGCAGGGGCCTTCGACGTGGAGTTCGGCACCCGGCAGACCGACGACATGATCAGGGACTGGATCTCGGAAGAGACGCGGGGGCTGTTGGAACCCGACATCGGCACCGATGCCGCCATGGTGGCGATGCTGGTCAACACCATCTACTTCAACGACAACTGGATAGAGCCCTTCGCCGAAGGCGAGACCGCGCCCGACACCTTCCATGCGGAAGCAGGCGACGTGCAGGCGCAGTTCATGCACAACACCACCGACTACGGCGGCTTCATAGAGGCAGAGGGCTTCACTGCCGCGCAGCTTCCCTTCGCAGGCGGATCCACCTGCACGTTCTACCTCCCCGACGAGGGCACGAGCGTGTCCGAGCTTGTGAAGACGCCCGATTCCGTCGAGAAGCTTCTGGCGGCCACTCCGAACTCGCAGGCGCAGATAAGCTGGTCGGTCCCCCGCTTCGCGACATCGTCGTCGTTCGACGTCCTTGTGGAATGCGCCAAAGAGCTAGGCATGACGGACGTGTTCGACCCCGCAAAGGGCGACATGTTCCGCAACATGATCGTCGCGGACAACGGCAGCGACATGGGCTTCTATGTAAGCGACGCCATCCAGGAGACGCGCATCGACCTGAACGAGCTGGGCGTGGAGGCGGCGGCGTATACCGCGATGACCATGCGCGCGACGTCGCTGGCGCCCGAGTCGGCGGAGGTCGTGGAGTTCGTTCTGGACAGGCCATTCGTGTACTCGATAACGGCATCGAACGGCGCGCCGTTGTTCATAGGGGTGGTCGCCAACCCTGCGGCGTAACGCGCCTTAGCGCACGGTTATGTCGGCGAACTTTAAAGGAACCAGCTTGACAAGGTCGCCGGGCGACATCTCCAGCTGGCATCCGATGCGGCCGCCCGAAAAGCAGATGGTGTCGAACAGCTGCGCCGTCTCGTCGGCCACGGTCGGGAACTGCTTCTTCATGCCGATGGGCGAACATCCCCCATGCACGTAGCCGGTCAGCGGCAGCAGCTCGCGCGACTTGATCATCTCCACGGCCTTCTCGCCCACCGCCTTCGCCGCGCGCTTCAGGTCAAGCTCTTCGGCCACGGGCACCATGAACACGTAGTGCTCGCCCGACTTCCCCACCGTCACCAGCGTCTTGAACACGCGGTCGGCGTCGAGGCCCAGCATGTCCGCCACTTCCACGCCCGACGGCGCGCCTTCGCATTCGAAGGTGCGCACCTCGCACGGAACGCCTGCCGCCTCCACCTCGCGGATGGCGTTCGTCTTGCTCTCTTTCGCCTTCTTGGCCATATGGGCGTCTTTCGTGCGCGTGACGTTAGATGTGTTCCAATGGCACGCGCAGCCGCAGCATCATCACAGGAAGTACTTCACTCCGGCTTCGAAGATGGGCTGGTACAGGTTGCCGGGGACGTTCTTGTACAGGCCTTCTCCGGCGCGCTCGCTATGGCCCATCTTTCCGAGGATGCGTCCGTCGGGGCTGGTTATGCCCTCGATGGCCAGCACCGATCCGTTCGGGTTGTAAAGCAGGTCCATGCTGGGCTTCCCCTGCGCATCGACGTATTGCGTGGCGACCTGGCCGCGCTCGACCATCTGATCGATCAGCGCAGCCGGCGCAACGAAGCGGCCTTCGCCGTGGCTGACGGCCACCGTGTGGATGCTGCCCGGCTCGCATTCCGCCATCCAGGGCGACAGGTTCGACGCCGTGCGAGTGTCCACCAGCTTGCTTTGGTGGCGGCCTATCGTGTTGAACGTCAGCGTTGCCTCGCATTGGTCGGCCGGCACGATGTCTCCGTAGGGCACGAGGCCAAGCTTCACCAGCGCCTGGAAGCCGTTGCAGATGCCCAGCATCAGCCCGTCGCGCTTCTGAAGCAGCTCGCGCACGGCTTCGGCAACCTCGGGCGAACGGAAGAACGACGCTATGAACTTGGCCGAGCCATCGGGCTCGTCGCCGCCCGAGAAGCCGCCCGGCAGCATGACTATCTGCGCCTCGCGGATGTTGCGCACCAGGTCGCGCGTGCTGTCGGCGACCGCGCAGGGCGAAAGGTTGTTGATCACCTGCACGGTGACGTCGGCGCCGGCGCGCTTGAATGCGGCCAGGGTGTCGTACTCGCAGTTGGTCCCGGGGAACACCGGTATGACCACCTGCGGGCGCGCGACGGGCTGACCCGCGTAACGGATGACGGGCCCCGCCGTGTACGTGACGGCCGGAACCTCTTCGAGCGCCGCCTTCTCGTCGGCAGGAGTGCGGTACGGGAAGACCCCCTCCATGCCGGACTCCCACGCCTCCTGCACCACGGCAAGGTCGGCCGTCTGCTCGAAGTCTATCAGCAGGTAGCTGGGAACCACGGTGCCCAGGCGCAGCGCGTCGACGCCTTCCAGCATGCCGGCGCCGCCAAGCATCTCGATAGCCGAGGCCACGTCGAACCCGTCGGCCAGCTCGACGACGAAGGTGCCGTAAGCCTCCTCGAACAGGTCGCTGAACCCGACGTCCCCGTCAAGGTCGACGCCCAGGCGGTTGCCCACAGCCATCTTGAACAACGTCTCGCCAAGCCCGCTGTATCCGCCTGTCGAGCAGGCCGCGACGCAGCCCTTCCCGATCAGGAATTCCACGGCGTCGAACGCGGCGCACACGCTCGCAGGCGTCGGCTCGTCGAAGCACACCCACAGAAGCTCGTGGCCTGCCTCCTTGAGTTCGGGGGAGGTCACGCGGTCTATGTCTCCCACGGCGGTTGCGAACGACACCAGCGTAGGAGGAACGTCTAGGTCCTCGAAGCTGCCGGACATGGAATCCTTGCCGCCGATGGCGCCCACGCCGAAGTCGACCTGCGCCATGAGCGCACCAAGCACCGCCGACACCGGCTTGCCCCAGCGCTTCGGATCGTCGCGCAGCTTCTCGAAGTATTCCTGGAAGGTAAGGTACATGTTCCTGCGCTCGAAGCCTGTGGCCACCAGCTTGGCAATCGAGTCCAGCACCGCCATGTAGGAGCCTGCGAACGGGTCGTAGTCGCTCAGGTAGGGGTTGAAGCCCCACGACAGGCCCGAGACCGTGGTGGTCTGCCCGCCTAGCACCGGCAGCTTCGACACCATGGCCAGGGCCGGAGTCAGCTGCGTCGCGCCGCCGAACGGCATCAGCACCGTGGCTGCGCCGATGGTCGAGTCGAAGCGCTCCACGAGCCCCTTGTTGGAGGCCCGGTTCATGTCGGACATCAGCGCACACAGGGTCTCTTCCATGGAACCGTTGCGGCACACCGCCTCTACCATGGGGTTCACCAGGTCGTCGCATGCCTCGAAGGCGCGGTCGAGCGCGCATTCCGCGAAGCTTTCGTCCTGCGGGCTGGGCACCTCGACGGAGGCCTGCTTGGACGCACCGTTGCTGGCGAGGAACTCTCGGCTGACGTCCACTATCGTGTCGCCGCGCCAATGCATGCGCACGCGCGGGTCTGCCGAAACCACCGCAACGGGCGTGGCCTCCAGGTTCTCGGCGCGGGCCAGCGCCATGAAGTCGTCCACGTCGTCGACGGAAAGCGCCACGGCCATGCGCTCCTGCGATTCCGATATGGCAAGCTCGGTGCCGTCAAGCCCTTCGTACTTCTTGGGAACCTTGTCCAGGTAGACGTCCAGGCCGTCGGCCAGCTCCCCGATGGCCACCGACACGCCGCCGGCGCCGAAGTCGTTGCATCGCTTGATCATCCGGCAGGCCTCGGAGTTGCGGAAAAGGCGCTGTATTTTGCGCTCGACGGGCGGGTTGCCCTTCTGCACCTCGGCGCCGCACGTCTCGATGGAGCTCGTGCTGTGCGCCTTGGACGAACCTGTGGCACCGCCTATGCCGTCGCGCCCCGTGCGGCCGCCCAGAAGCACCACCACGTCGCCTGGCGCAGGCGTCTCGCGCCTCACGTCGCTTGCAGGGGTCGCTCCCACCACGGCGCCTATCTCCATGCGCTTGGCGGCGTAGCCCGGGTGGTAGATCTCATGCACCTGTCCGGTGGCCAGCCCGATCTGGTTGCCGTAGGACGAATAGCCCTGCGCCGCCGTCGTTACCAGCTTGCGTTGCGGAAGCTTGCCGGGGATCGTGTCCGCGACAGGCACCGTGGGGTCGGCCGCGCCGGTTATGCGCATGGCCTGATAGACGTAGGCCCGCCCCGACAACGGGTCGCGGATGGCGCCGCCCACGCATGTGGCCGCGCCACCGAACGGCTCGATTTCCGTGGGATGGTTGTGCGTCTCGTTCTTGAACAGGTAAAGCCAGTCCTGCTGCTCCCCGCGCACGTCCACCTTGCACCTGACGGTGCAGGCGTTTATCTCCTCCGACTCGTCCAATCCGGTGAGGATTCCGCGGCTCTTCAGCCATTTCGCCCCTATGGTGCCCATGTCCATCAGGCACACGGGCTTCTCTTCGCGCCCGAGCTCGCTGCGCATCTCCAGGTACTTGTCGAACGCGCGCTGCACGTTCGCGTCGGCGATGCGCACGTCGTCGAGCACGGTGCCGAAGGTGGTGTGGCGGCAGTGGTCCGACCAGTAGGTGTCGATCATCCTGATCTCGGTGATCGTGGGAGGCCTGCCCTCTTCAGCGAAGTAGCGCTGGCAGAACCGGATGTCGCCAAGGTCCATGGCAAGCCCGCGGTCGTCGACGAACTGCGCGAGCCCGGCGTCATCGAGCGAAAGGAAGCCGTCGAGCACCTCGACCGGCGCAGGCTCGGGGAACTGCTGCTGCAACGTGTCCACCTCGGCCAGGTCGGCCTCGCGCGCCTCGACGGGGTTGATCACGTAGCCCTTCACGGAATCGACCTTGGCGGCATCGACGTCGCCCTGCAGCACGTAGACGTTTGCGCTGCGCACAGCAGGGCGCTCGCCCTGAGATATCAGCTGGATGCATTCGCTGGCTGACTCGGCCCGCTGGTCGAACTGCCCCGGAAGGTATTCCACCGCGAACACTTTCGAGTCCGCAGGAACGGGCAACTCGTAGGCGATCTCGTCGACGGCAGGCTCGCTGAACACGCTGGACACCGACTCCTCGAACAGCTCATCGGATATGCCTTCGACGTCGTAGCGCCTGATGACGCGGACGCCTTCCAGCCCATCAACCCCCAGAATGTCGCGAAGCTCAGCAAAAAGCTGCTGAGCTTCGACGTCGAACCCGGGCTTCTTCTCGACATAGACGCGCTTGACCATGTTCACTCCTGAAGGTCGGTTCCTTGCTGGCACTCTGCGAGGAGTTTCCGCATCGGACGCATCGCGCATCGCGCGCCGACCGGTGCGGCAACACGCCCGCTAGGATGCTTCGGCTTCCTTCTTGCGGGAAAGGAAGCCGAACTTCTTCTTGGACGCGGGTTCCGCGGCCTGTCCGCCGGACGCTTCCTCGGAAGCTTCGTCGGAAGCGGCCTGCTCCTTGGAGGCTGCCGCCTTCGCGTTCGCGGCGCCCTTCTTCTTGGGCTGGGCGGCACGGGCGGCGCGCTCGGCCTTCTCGCGTTCCTTCAGCTCGGCGGCCTCCTTGGCCATCATCCGGGCCTGGTATGCGCGCCTTTCCTTGCGCACCTTCGAAAGGTCGATGTAGAAGGCGAATATGATGAGCACGTAGGCGAGTATCAGAGCCGCCATGGCGAGCCATTCGGGCTGCACTCCGCGCAGCAGCCACGAGGCCACCACGCACACTATGGCACCCACCATCGTGGCCCAGAATATGCGGCGCAGCTTCTTGTAGCGCTCGGTGTCGGGCGTGCTGTACTTGCGGTCGATCTCGCGCTGCTTCTCGGACTCGGCCCTGCGCTGCGCCTTGAGCTCGGCCTTCTTGGCCTTGGGGTCCTTCTTCGGAGAGCTGTACGTGACCGACGCCGCAGCCTTCGACTTGGGCTTCGCCGAAGCAGCACTCTTGCGCGTGGTGCCTTGGTGCTTGTCGGTCTGGTACCGCTCGTTCATCGGGTTTCGCTGGCTCAATGCAATGCTCCTAGTCGGTGGTTTCGAACGCGCTCCAGTTTATCACGGAGGCTAGACCGAAAGCGGGCTTCCGGTGATGAATTCGTATGCCTGGAGGTACTTCTCGCTGGTGCGCTCTATGACGTCTGCGGGAAGATGGGGCGGCGTTCCCTTCTTGTCCCAGTTGGCGGACAGCCAGTCCCGCACGAACTGCTTGTCGAACGACGCCTGGCTGCGGCCAGGCTCGTAGTCGTCCGCCGACCAGAACCTGGAGGAATCGGGCGTGAGCACCTCGTCGCCGAGCACCGTGCGACCGTCCACCTTGCCGAATTCGAACTTCGTGTCGGCGATGATTATCCCGCGCTCGCGGGCGTAGTCTGCGGCGGTGTCATATACGTGCTTGGACGTGCGCGCAAGCTCCTGCGCGTCGTCGACCCCGATGATCTCGGCGCATCGCTCGAAGCTGATGTTCTCGTCATGGTCGCCTATCTCGGCCTTGGTGGACGGGGTGAATATCGATTCGGGGAGCTTGCTGGAGTTGACGAGGCCCGCGGGCAGGCTTATGCCGCAGACCGTGCCCTTGCGCTCGTACTCGGCCAGGCCGCTTCCTGCCAAATATCCGCGCACGATGCACTCAACCGGGAACATCTCGGCCTTGCGGACGAGCATGAAACGGCCGCGCAGGTAGTCGGCCTGGTCGGCGAACTCGACCGGCAGGTCGGCCACGTCGGCGGAAATCAGATGGTTGTCGACGACGCCTTCCAGCAGCTTGAACCAGAACACGGAAAGCTGCGTGAGCACCTGCCCCTTGTGCGGGATGTCGTCGGGAAGTATGAAGTCGAACGCGGATATGCGGTCGGTTGCGACCAGCAGCAGCTCGTCGCCAAGGTCATAGATGTCGCGCACCTTGCCCTGGTAGTCAGGCTTACGCATGTGAATCCCCTTCTCTTATTCCTCCACCTTTTCCTCGGTGATGTCGACGGCGATCTTGTCCACCCTGAAGCGGTCCATCTCCAGCACCGTCAGAAGCACGCTGACCATCTTGGTCGCCGTGCGGTGTTCCATGCGCACGGAATCCCCGGCTTCGGGGATGCGGTCCATCAGCATCAGCACCAGGCCGCCCGCCGTCTCAACCTTATCGGAATCCTCGGGGACGAAGCCCAGCAGCTCCTCCAGCTCATCCATCGACATGCTTCCGTCTATGACCATGGTGCCGTCGGGGAGCTGGATGACCTCGTCGTCGGAGTCGTGGCGGTACTCGTCGTCTATGCGTCCGACGATCTGCTCCATCACGTCGGCTAAGGTGACGATTCCGGCCGTTCCGCCGTGCTCGTCTACCACCAGGCATATCTCGGTGCGCGCCTCCTGCAGCACGTCTATGACGCGCGCGATAGCCATCGTCTCGGGCACGGGCGGCAGCTCGCGCACCTTCCAGTCGCTCATCGGCGTGTCAGGGGCGAGGCCATAGAGGTCCTTTATGTGCACGAACCCAAGCACTCGGTCTGGGC
>CAQLOA010000042.1 GCA_948829205.1 uncultured Eggerthellaceae bacterium | reverse complement strand
TCATTTTGCCAGGCCTTGCAGTCTCGGCTCCTTTGGCTTACCTCGCATCCACCCCTGCGACGCCGACGCGAGCCATGGGTTGAACCGCTTTAGCTGGCTGGAGTTTCGAAGATTCGTTGAAGTTTTCCCCAGCAGTGGCGCCGTTCACAAACTGCACTCAAACGCTCTGTATACTGCGCTTGAAATCCACCGACATCATGCATAAGAGAGGCTTCAGTGAGCAAGAGCGCAACGGTACGCAGAGTACTCATCCCGACCGCGGACACGTTCAGGATGGGAAAGCCGAAAACCTCCAAGAACGGCACCATAGCCATTCCCAAGAGGCACGTCGCCCACATCCCGGGCAACGTGCGCCGCAAGGGAAAGCGGCAGGGAACGTCCGCAGGCTTTGCGGGAACGATGTCCATGGCCTGGGCGCATCTCAAGCAGTTGGGGCTGACCAGGGCCGACGAGACCAGGTTCTTCGAGCCGCGCACGTGGTTCTTCTGGCGCGGCATCGTCATGTACTTCTTCATCTTCAGCGTGGTCGGCCATTGGCTGGAGGTGCCCTACTGCCTTTCGATGCACGGGCTGTTCGGCATAGTGGAAGCCGACTACGCCATCTGGACCGACCCGCTGTACGTGCCCTACTGGGTGTACGGGATAGGCGCGGCGGCCGTAACGCTTCTGCTGCTGCCGCTGAAGGTCAAGATCGTCGGGCAATGCAAGACCATGTGGGGCGCAGCGCTCAGGTTCCTGGTGACCGCGGTCGTGCTGTGCGCGGCGCTCGAATGCATCATAGGGCTGATCATCAACCAGCCCGACGAGTTCGGCGAGTACCCCTTCTGGGACAACTCGGTGCTGCCGCTGAACATACTTGACCAGGCGTGGCTGGTGAACGACTTCTTCCTTGGGCTTGTGGCCTTGGCATACGTGTGGCTGGCGTTCCCGTTCTGCCAGAAGTTCATGAAGCTGATAGGCGAGAGGGCCGCCAACCGCGTGTTCGTCTGCGTGCTGGCGCTGTTCGCCGTCATCTGCGTCGTCTGTTACGCGTAGAACGACGGATGCGACGGCATCGGACCACGCCAATATGAAATCAAAATATGCATAGTTGGAAAGTGAGCGAGCGACGCCTACGGTGGTTTCAATTCGCGCGAAAGGCCGAGGAAGTGTACTTCGGTACACGACGGGGGCTTGGAGGGCGAAGTGGAACCGCTGGGGCGTCGCGCAGCGTCTGACAATACTTCGTCCGGCAGGACGAAGTATAAAAAACTGGCGCCCTCGACAGGATTCGAACCTGCGGCACCCTGCTCCGGAGGCAGGTGCTCTATCCACTGAGCTACGAGGGCGCAACGACGGCCGTTTTAGGCGATGGACGGCAGCAACGCGCGTCTTGGCCGAAGGGCGCTTTGACCCTTGCAACCTAATTATACCTTTGGCATAATGTGTGGGCTAGCTTGGTCAAGAGTCCCCATAGTCTAACGGTTAGGACGCGGCCCTTTCAAGGCTGAAATACGGGTTCGATTCCCGTTGGGGGCACCATTTGATCCATTTCGCTTCCCAAGCCCACATCCCTCGCGCAGCCAAGCACGCTCGGCCGGGCCTTGCACGAGACGAACCGAGATGGGCTTTCGTGCAACCCGTATAGAATGGCTGTCCTCGATGACCGAAACCATCTCCATCGAAAGAATGAGCTACGGGCCCGAAGCCGTCGGGCGCCTGGCGTCTGGCAAGACCGTCTTCGTGCGCGCCGCCGTCGCAGGCGACGTCGTCGAGGTGCGCGTGACCGAGGAGAGGCCCTCCTTCGCGAGGGGTACAGCCGAAAAGGTCGTGCAGCCGTCCCCGCTGCGTGCCAGAGGCTGGGACTCGATGGCCGCCGACGCGGCGCTGTCCGCCGTCGCCCCGTGGGCCCAGCTTTCCTACGAGGCCCAGCTTGCTGCGAAGCGCGACAACGTGGCCAGCGCGCTCGCGCGCACGGCGCACCTCGATGCCGACCGCATAGACGAGATACTTCGCCCCATCGCCCCGTGCGAGCGGCAGTGGGGCTACCGCAACAAGCTGGAACTGGCCGCCGTCCCCGACGCGCAGGGACGGCTTTCCCTGGGCTTCCACGAGCCTGGCGCCGAGAACGTCGTGGCAGCCAAGGAATGCCGTCTGGGAAACCGCCTTCTTGGAAAGGCCCCCAAGTCGCTGACGGGCGCCCTTCGCTACCTGGCAGGATCGGACGACCTTGGGATCTACCGCGTTGGGATCAGGGCCAGCGAACGCACGGGAAGCGTCGAGGTGGCGCTCTGGACCCCGCCCAGCTCGTTTCCGCGCAACTTCGCAGCCAAGGTGCTGCGCGATGCCGTGGGCGCCACGTCGGTCGTCCGCGTGATCGCCGACGCGGGCTCCGCGCGGAAGGTGAAGCGGCTCGAGGTGCTGGACGGCGACGGCTTCTGGCGCGAGCGTGCGTGCGGGCTGGATTTCGCGGTCAGCGCCCCTTCCTTCTTCCAGGTGAACACGCCTCAGGCCGAGCTCCTTGTCGAATGCGCCTTGAAGGCGGCGGCCCCGAAGCCCGGGATGCAGGTTGCCGACCTCTTCTCCGGGGTGGGAATGTTCTCGCTTGCCTTGGCGGAGAAGGGGGCCGACGTCGTGGCGGTCGAGCTGGAAGGTTCGTCCTCGCGCGACTTCCGCGCGAACGTCGAGGCGAACGGCGCAGACGCCGAGATCGTTTGCGACGACGTGCGCCGGGTGCTCCCCGACCTTGGCCCGCTCGACGCCGTCGTGGTCGACCCGCCGCGTGCCGGGCTGCATGCCGACGTGGTCGCGCAGGCCGCCGCCGCAGGCCCCGAGGTCCTCGTGTACGTGAGCTGCGACCCTCAGACGCTGGCCCGCGACGTCGCCAGGTTCGGCGGGGAGGGCTACGCCCCCGTGCTCGTTCGGCCTGTGGACATGTTCCCTCAGACCTACCACGTCGAAACCGTCTGCGTTTTGGCACGCGTCTGATGTTCTGATAGAATCCCAAGTGTATATGCGCATTCGCGCCTGAAAGGCGAGGAAGGAAACCAAATGGCCCTCTACACTCCCGAGTACCAGCCCACCGGCGAGGAAATCGCCGTGATCGAGACCTCCAAGGGCACCATCCGCGTGCAGCTCGCCGGCAAGGACGCCCCCATCCACGTGGGCAACTTCGTCGAGCTGGCGAACAAGGGCTTCTACGACGGCCTGAAGTTCCATCGCTACGTCCCCGACTTCGTGATCCAGGGCGGATGCCCCAACACGCGCAACTACTCCTCCGAGGAGGTCGCGAAGGGAATGCCCGGCGCCGGGTTCGGCACCGGCAACCCCGGCTACTCCATCCACGAGGAATACACCACCAACCCCAACAACAAGCACAAGGACGGCTCGCTGGCCATGGCCCGCTCGCAGAACCCCAATTCGGCGGGCTCGCAGTTCTACTTCTGCCTGGGCGCCCAGCCCATGCTCGACAGCGGCTACACCGTGTTCGGCGACACCATCGAGGGCATGGACGTCATAGGCCAGCTGCGCCAGGGCGACGTCATCGAGTCCGTCACCATCGAGAACCAGGCCTAAGGCCCGCGTGCCGCCGTACCGCATGACGTCGACTTCGATAAATTCCGCTGCCGGAAGCGGGGAGCAAAAGTGAACACCACACTGTTCGACCAGGCCACCGTCCGTTACAAGAACAAGGACTACCGGGGGGCCCTGCGCACGTACACCGCATGCCTGCAGGACAACACGGTGCCTTTCTCCATGGGAGAGGTCGGGCTGATCTACCACCGCATCGGCAACTGTCTCGTGAAGCTCAAGAACCACAACGAGGCCATACAGGCGTACACGCAGGCGCTTTCCGACCAGGCGTACGACGCCCGGGGGTCGCTGCAGAACAACATAGGCATGGCCTACGCGTCGCTGCGCGACTACGCCAACGCGGCCGACCACTTCCAGGCCGCCATCGACGACGAGTCCTACGACGCTCCCTACAAGGCCTACATGGGCCTTGGGAACGCCGAGCTTAAGATGGGGAAGTCCGCCGAGGCCGGCGTCGCGTTCCGCGAGGCCGCCCTTGACGAGTCGAACCCCGACCCCTCGAAGGCCCTGCTCAACCTGGGCATCTGCTTCATGTCGCTCGACAGGCCCCAGGACGCCATCCTGTCCTACGAAAGCGCCCTGCAGTTCGACATGACGCCCGACACGCGCAACCGCGTGAACGCCAGCATGGGGCAGGCCTACGTCGCCAACGGCCAGATGCAGGAGGCCGTCGACGCCTTCGGCCGCGCCACGGCCGACGCCACCTACGTGCTGTCCGACTCGGCCAGCGTCGACTACCAGCATGCGCTTTCCGAGGTGCAGAAGATGGCCTCTGCCGCCGAGGCGCTTCAGGCCGCCGCAGACATGTCGGGGCTCGACGTCCCGGTCGACGGCGCCTATGGCGCAGCCGGCGCCGACGCCACGCAGCCGTTCTTCTACGACGAGGAGCTTCAGGACCGCACCGACTTCCCCGGCTACGCCGACGCCTACGACGGCACCGGCACGTCGTTCTTCGAGACCACCGACGCGCAGCTCGAGCAGCTGTCGCGCAACATGGCCAAGAAGGACCGCCGCAACCGCAACGTCGGGCTGAAGGTGCTCGTCGTCATAATCGTGCTGATCATCCTGGCCATGGCCGCGGCCGTGTTCGGGTACATGCAGGGCCTCGGATTCCCCTCGCAGGAAACCGTCGTGCAGCAGCTCTTCAACGACCCGAAGAACGTGGGCGACGAAGTGTTCGCCAGCGGGCTCTCCGACGAGAGCAAGGCCTCCATGGTCGCCCCGCTGGTGCAGGACTCCGCGATCGAGATCAGCGGCATGAACACCATCCCCACCGACTCGGTGGCATACGTCACCGCCGACACAGGCAAGGGCGGCCAGGTGATGTACAAGGTCACGCTCGTGCGCGACTTCATCGGATGGAAGATATCGGGAGTGGACCTCTACTTCCCGAGCCAGAACCAATAGTGAAAGGAAGCAAGACATGGCAATCCAGCAGACCTACACCATGATCAAGCCCGACGGCGTGCGCAACAAGCATGTCGGCGAGATAGTCAACCGCTTCGAGCGCGCCGGCCTCGCAATCGAGCGCATGGAGCTCGGCATGGTGACGTCCGAGCAGGCCAAGGCCAACTACGCCGAGCACGAGGGCAAGCCGTTCTACGACGGGCTTATCGCGTACATAACCTCGGGTCCAGTCGTGAAGATGGTCGTGTCCGGCGAGGACGCCGTCAAGAAGTGCCGCTCGCTGATGGGCGCTACCAACCCGCTTGAAGCAGCCCCGGGCACCATCCGCGGCGACTTCGGGCTCATCATGGACGAGAACGTCATACACGGCTCCGACTCGCCCGAGTCGGCCGAGCGCGAGATCGGCATTTTCTTCTCATAGGAAAGAAGCCGCTTGGCGGTATTCATGGTGCGGAAGGCGCCCATCCCCTATACAATGTAGTCATTGTCAAGGGGGTGGGCGTTTGCTTTATCGAGTGATCAATGCCGACGAACTGCCGGCTCTTATCGAGGCCTTCATGAAGGACTACGAGGTTGTCGCCCCGGTCGCGAAGGGCAAGAGCTTCGCCTTCGAACCCATAGCCTCGTTCGACGAGATAGTCTTGGACTATCCCACGACGCTCACTTCGCTTAAGAAGTACTACCTTCCCCCGAAGGAGACCCTGTTCGAATTCAACACCGGCGGGGGAGGAGACGGAATCGAGCCCTACGAGATGTCCGTCAAGCCCCGCGTGCTGTTCGGTGCCCACGCGTGCGACATCAACGCGCTGAACAACCTGAACCTCGTGTTCGACGACTCGCGCTATCCCGACCCCTACTACGACGCGCACCGCAAGGCCACCATGATAGTGGGCATCAGCTGCTCGCCCACGTCGACGTGCTTTTGCCACCTGCTGGAATCGGACGAGGTGAGAAGCGGGTACGACCTCTTCCTCACAGACATCGGCGACAGGTACTTCGTTTCCATCGGAAGCGTCGAGGCCGCTAACATACTGGAGGCGGCGTGCGACCCGCGCGAGGCCGACGACGAGGACCGAAGCTCCTTCCGCAAGGCAACGCGGGCCAGGCAGGAGGCCTTCGACGAGGGCATCCCGCACATCCAGGAGATCCCCATGCTCATGGACGCGTTCCATTCCGACGAGTTCTGGGACGAGCTGGGAGGCCGATGCCTTTCGTGCACCGCTTGCTCGTCGGTGTGCCCCACCTGCTACTGCTTCGACATCGTCGACGTGCTCGACCCGTCGGGTGCCACCGGGCGCCGCGACCGCGTTTGGGACGCCTGCACGTCGCCGCAGTTCGCTCTGGTCACCGGGGGGCACAACTTCCGCAGCAGCACCAAGGAGCGCGTGCGGCACCGCATGTATCACAAGCTGAACGGGTTCAACTCGCAGCACGGAAGGTATCTCTGCGTCGGTTGCGGGCGCTGCGTGCGCGCCTGCAAGGCCGACATATCCCCGATCGAGGTGCTCAGGTTCTTCGAGAAGAAGGGGGCCGACGATGCCGAATAGCACCTGCGTGAAGGTCAACCCGCTCGAAAGCGCCAGCATCGCGCTGTCCGGCGCGGAAATGATGAGGGCGAACCCCTACCGTCCCTGGCCTGCCCGCATAACGTCCATCACGCAGCTTACCGAGACTGAGAAGCTGTTCGAGTTCCGGTTCGTGGACGAGCGCATAAGGTCGGCGTTCCACCACGAGCCCGGCCAGTTCGTCGAGGTGTCCATCTTCGGCGTGGGCGAGGCGCCCATATCCATATCGAGCTCGCCTTCGAAGGGCGGATTCATCGAGCTTTGCGTCCGCCGCGCCGGCGAGTTCACGCAGCGGTTGCACGAGATGCAGTGCGGCGACGTCGTGGGAATCCGCGGCCCGTACGGGAACCCCTTCCCGTTCGAGGAGATGAAGGGCCACGACATTCTCCTGGTTGCAGGCGGCCTTGGCATCGCGCCGCTGCGCTCGCTGATCAACAACATCCACGACGAGCGCTCCGAGTTCGACAACGTCACGATAATCTACGGCTCCAAGAACCCCGGCGAGGTCATGTTCCGCGACCAGTTCGAGATGTGGCGCCACCGCCAAGACTTCGACCTGTACCTCACCGTCGACAACCCCGACGACACGTGGGACGGCGAGGTGGGGCTTGTGACCGCGCCTTTCGCCCACTTGGAGGTCGACGCGGGCAACACCTACGGGGCGGTGTGCGGGCCTCCCGTCATGTACAGGTTCGTGGTCGAGGAGATGCGCAAGAAGGGCATCAGCTACGACCACATATACATGAGCTTCGAGCGTCACATGAAGTGCGGCATGGGGAAGTGCGGGCACTGCCAGATCGGGCACCAGTACTGCTGTATCGATGGTCCGGTGTTCAACTATTGGGAAGCGAAGAACATTCAGGGCTCCATGTAATGGAAGGGCAGCTTCCACAGCGCACACATTTGGCGCTCCAAGCGCGCCTTGGTCGTTGGATGAAGCCAACTTCCGCGCGCTTTCACGCCAATTGTGCGCACTGTGAAAGCTGGTACGTTGAGATTTAAAAAAAGAGATTCTTGCGGAAGAGGTGGGAAGTGACGGATACGGCGAACATACCGCGGGTGGTCCTGGTGGGGCTTGCCAGCTGCTTCGGGTGCCAGATCAACATCACCAACGTCGAGAAGCACCTCATGGACGTGCTCGGCCAGATAGACATGCGCTATTGGCAGCTGACGTCCAGCGACCCCATGCCCGAAGACATAGACGTCGCCGTGATCGAGGGAGCGGTCACCACCGAGGAGGCCAAGCGCACGGTCGAAGACCTTCGCAGCCGTGCGGGAGTCGTCATGACCATTGGAGCATGCGCCAACACGGCCGGCATCCCCGGCATCGCGTCGCGCGCCTACGACGGGAGGCAGCACGAGGTCTACGGCGAGCACGTGCCTGCGCTCGTCGAGGACATCGCGTTCGTCCCGCAGGCCGTACACGACGTGGTGGAGGTCGACTACGAGGTTCCGTGTTGCCCGATCGACCCCATGGATTTCGTCAAGACGCTGCAAAACGCGCTTTACGGTTCGAACGTCTACAGGCATTCGTCGACGCTGTGCGGCGAATGCAAGCGCAACGAGCGCGGGTGCTTCTTCGGGCGCGAGACGCTGTGTTTGGGGCTGGTCACGCGGTCGGGCTGCGGGGCGCGCTGCCCGAACCTCGGGCGCCCCTGCAACGGATGCGCGGGCCTTTCCCCCGATGCCAACGTGGAATCGGCGAGGCATGCGGCCGAGAAGTCGAACATAGACGTGCGCGCCTTCGACAGTGCGCTTGAGATATTCAACATGATCGGAATGGGTGAGCAGCGTGTCTAGGACTGAGATCAAGGTCGACCACGTCGCCCGCATCGAGGGCCACGGCGACATTCATCTTGTTATAGAAGGCGGCGAGGTCAAGACGTGCGAGATGCGCGTCACTGAGGCTGCGCGCCTGTTCGAGTCGATGGTGAAGGGGAGGCCTTACTACGAGGTCCCCTACATCGCGTCGCGCGTCTGCGGCATCTGCTCGTCCAGCCACACCGTCACCGACATCCTCGCCATGGAGAAGATCTTCGGCGTCGCCGTCACCGACAGGACCCGCGCCCTGCGCGAGCTTCTGGTGTACGGGTCGTTTTTGCAGAACCACGCCACGCACCTGTTCGTGTTCGCAGCCCCCGACTTCCTTGGGCACAAGAGCGTGTTCCCTCTGGCCGAGACCAACCCGTCCCTGTTCGAGAACGCTCTGCGCCTGAAGGCTTTGGGCAACGAGCTGTGCACGAAGGTGGGCGGCAGGTCCATCCATCCCATCACCGCGGTGGTGGGCGGGTTCACCGACGAGATATCGAAGGAAGAATACCTCGAGCTTGCCGACAAGATGGAGTCGATGGTCGAGTTCTCGAAGGAGTGCGTCGACCTGTTCGACGATTTCGGGGCGGTTCCAATGAGCACGGAAGGCGACATGCTGGCAATGGTAGAGCCTGGCCGCTATCCGGTTATCGGTTCCGACGTCGCCCGGTTCGTCCGCGGAGGCTACGACTTCGACGCGCAGGACATGTCCGACGAGATAGAGGAATACGCCATCGACCATTCGGCGGCGTTCTTGTCCCGTGCCAAGCGCACCGGGAAGCCCTTCATGGCGTGCGCCCTCTCGCGCATCAACGCCTCGTGGCCCGAACTCGCCGAGCAGGCGCGCTTCGCCGCCGCGAAGGCCGGCCTGCGCCCCGACGAGTTCAACCCCTTCGCCAACAACATAGCCCAGGCCGTCGAGCTCGTGGACGTGCTGGTACGCTGCTCCGAGCTGTGCAGGCGCCTGGCTTCCGACGAGTTCGAGGGCTCTTCCGAGCCCGTGGCCTTCGAGCCTTGCGCAGGCGTGGGCGTGGGATTCACCGAAGCCCCCCGAGGGTCGCTGTTCCACAAGATAGAGCTGGACGGCGAAGGCCGCGTGGTGCGCGCCAGCATCATCACGCCCACCGCGATGAACATAGCCAACATCGAGGCCGACATGCGCATACTGGCCGAGCTGCTCATCCAGCAGGACAAGAGCCAGGAAGACATCCAGCTCGAGGTGGAGAAGCTGGTCCGCGCCTACGACCCGTGCCTCAGCTGCAGCGTCCACTAGCATGGCGCGCGCTGACGGGGTGCCCATCGAAAGGCGTTTCGCGGGAACGGCGCGCCTTGTAACCCTGCAC
>CAQLOA010000041.1 GCA_948829205.1 uncultured Eggerthellaceae bacterium | reverse complement strand
GGGATAAGCTCTGCATTTTTGTATATTCCGTATTTATCGTCTGAGCTAACATTCACAAAGCCATTGTCGCCAATTCCGGTCAATGCTTCTTCGGGAAATACGATTAGGCCACAGCCCTGCATAGCCGCTTGTTCGATAAAGTCAACCATCTTCGATTGATTGTGCGCTTTATCATTAGAGGTTTCAAAATTTACCGTGGCGATCTTTGTCATACTCATTTTAAGTCCTTTCATTTTGAAGAAAAATGAAGCGAGATTTGCCGAGCGCCGCCTTTCTGTTTTGTTTTGTAAGCAAGGAATCATGGGCCATGATCGAATTGACTCTGGCCAAAGTATAGGCCGCCAGATTTCCCGCCATCGTATTCATTAATTTGCGAGCTCAGCAATAAAAATATGCAGTGTGTTGCAGAAATCCGCTCTCAAGCATTTACTTCAGCTCCTTGCTTGACACGGGATGGAAGCATCTCTGCGCCTTCGCTTAAAACAACGCTACACAAGATCATCACTACGCCCAGGGCAACAAAAGGGGTCACATTCTCGCCGAATAGCAATACGCCAGCAAAAACAGCTGCCGGTAGTTCCATAGATGTCAATATGGCCACCAAGCCACCTGGTAAACGCGTAGAAGCAACGATGATGCAAAGGATCGGAATAACGCTCATGATCAAACTGATCAGAATACCTCCTGGAAGCATTTCGACCAACAGTGATGGCTGCAGATATATATCGCCGCCGATTAGGACAGAGACGAAAAGGCCACCTATTATGGTAATAAAGGTCCTCAACACTGGCGGCTGATCCGAAGCCACCTTCCCATTGAAGAAGATGAACAGTGCGTAAGTGAAAGCGCACACCAACGCAAACGCTATACCTATCGGGTGAGCTTTGAGGGATTCGCTGATGAATTCATCGACAAGTCCGCTGCAAAACAAAGTTCCGGCAATTACAAGAATCACCGCGATGATCACAATAGGCCTTGGTAACTTGCGCTCAGATATTGCTTGGAATGCCACCACTATCCACACGTATTGAAACTGAATCGCAACGGCGCTTCCTACAGTCAAATAACTGATGGCCAGATAGTAGGTCAGCGACGAAAGGGTGTTGACGATCCCCAATAGCATCAACTTGCAAGTGGACTTCCAATCCAACGTCGGCTTCTTCGTGAACACACACAGAAACCCCAGGATTACAAAAGCGCAAAGAAATTGCATCGCTATTATATGCGGAACGGTATAGCCCTGACTGCCCAGCAACCTGCTTGTGGCTCCACCGAAGCCGAAGCTTAATCCGGCGATAATTCCAGCAAACCCACCAAAGACCTTTCCCATTCCGGGAAGTCCATGCTTTTTACTAGCAGAAATCTTGCGCGACTGCATCGCATATCACTCCATCATGTGTAACCACAACAAACAATTCAAGAGTTAGAGCTGGAAGCGTAGGCAAGTTGCGGCTCTTTGTTGCCGGACGACATCTGCAGGTGTCGTCCGGCAACAAGAAGTTCTTGACCAGCGCTTAGCATTGACCGCAGGCCAAGCTTTAAGCAAACCGCATCGCATTTGATAAGGCTTCCCGTCTGCAGCGCTTGTACCGCCCCAGCATGGGTCGTCGAGCCGGACTAGACGTACTCGCTGCGATCTCGAAGCGAGTCAGAGATTCCCACGCATTGTCCCGGCTTGAATCCCGAAGGCGTGCTTGCCATAACCGCATCTCTTCTCTTTGAGACTAGCGCTAATTCACCTCAGAAGCTTTTGCCGGATTCTTTATAGACGCATCTTGCTTGTGAACCAAAGCCATATAAACAAGAATTACGATGAAACCGAAAGCTGACACAGCCGCCAAGATGATGGAAACCATGTCCCAGTTTCCTGTCGCTTGCACCGCGTTAAGAACTATCGGGCTTCCGATAAAGATTCCGATGTTGTAGAACAGCCCTACTGTTCCAAGAGAATAACCAATATCTTGGGGCTCACGTACAACCTGGGGAGCCAAGATATTGCCGGCTGACAACACGAAACACGGGAACACGGCGGTCAGGATAGTGTGCACGATGTACAGGTTTTCATTAAGCCCAGTAGTGATCATTGCGGTCACGAACATGCATGCAAAGCACAATAGATCCAGCTTTGGCGCACCCTTTTTCCCAAGTTTGTCGATCAAGAGTCCGCCAAATATGCATCCTGGGATTCCCCACAGTCCATTCAAGCTCCCATAGAAGTTTGCCGTTTGAATGTCCAGGTTGTATACAGCGCTAAAGATCTGCGGGTAGTTGTTCATATAGAAGTATACGAAGAAACCTACTACCAGTTGCGCTAGCCCCAAGCAAAGGACGGGACCGCAAGTAAGCACGCGCATGAGGTTTGGCTTTCCAAGAGCCTGCGGCGCTTCATCAGCTTGTCCTTGCGGAGCAGCTTGAAGCCCAGGAACCTTAACAATCACCCAGAACAATCCGGTGAATATTGCTGCGCCTAGAGCGGTAAACCACCAAACGCTCGCCATGCCAAATGCAGTAGCTATCGGAACCGCAATATTAAGTATCACGACTGATGCCACAGCCGCAAACGTAAGAAAAACGCCTATGAACAGGCCTGTATTCTTGTCTGGATACCACATGTTTATGAGAACCATACCCGCCACAGGCGCCATTGCGAATCCGCAACCTTCCAGAATACGGCTGAATAGGAGCACGCCATAATTGTCGAGCCCCAATGCGCCCACGATATTCCCTACTATCGTGATTATCATCACAGCAAGAAATACTTTTTTCGGCCCGAACCTTCCAGTTAAGCCGCCTGCAGGGATAGCTAGCGCTATTCCGGCAATCGTAAATACCGACATGAGCCAGCCGATTTGCCCCAAGTCAATAGCAAGGTTTTCGCCAATAAGACTAAGTAGCGGCACGATTTTCAACTGACTGACCGAGCAGAAAAACGCGCAGATATACATAATGGCGAACATTAATCCTCTGTGTTTCATTCCATTTCCCTTCCTCTCCGTACTTTTGCAGGGCACCCGTATGTGAAGCGATGAAAGCGGCCGTTCTTTCACTTGATTTGATTTTGTTTCCGGGTTAGTACGACGAGAAGATTGGACATTTCTCAAAGAGGCAAAAACAATTTGACGTTTACCTCTATGAGGAATGCTGAATGCAGTGAGCGCGAAGGTCATGTATTGCTTCGCAATATCTCCATCGCGATGATTTCTACTGCCTGTTTTTTTGTAAAGTAGCCCGCAGGAGGAGGCAAGAACTTCGAGCTACTCTTTCACGCCGAACATACGCGCAAATGCTCGCAGCAGGGTCGCAGGAGTTAGTAGCACGTCAGAACGAAAGGCCTCTTTCCCCCGACGCTTATTGAACTATCGAAGATCGAGGGAGTCGATGAAGGCCATCCACTTCTCGAAGGAGTCGTCGCTGATTGCATGCTCCATCTTGCATGCCTCCTGCTCGGCGACCTCGGCGTCGATGCCCAGCGCCTTGTTGAGGAACCGCGTTAGCGCACGATGGCGGCTGAACACCTTGTTTCCGTACGTTACGCCGTCGGCTGTCAGGGTGATGTCGCCGTAATAGGGCTGGTCGACGAAGCCCTTCTGCTTGAGCACGCCCACGGCCTTGCTGACCGACGCCTTCGACACGCCCATCTTCTCGGCGACGTCCACGGCGCGGATGGACTGCGTGGCCGTAGCGCCAAGCATGACCATGGCCTCAAGGTAGTCCTCGTGTGTCATCGACAGCGTGTTCATGGGCATATGGTAGCACGGTGCAACACAAAAAGAGACAGCCTTCGCCGTCTATAAGCCCATGTTGCTTTTCAGTCTTTCGCGGAAAACGAGAACCGGGCCACGAGCGTTCGCATAAACTGATTCTATTCGAACCCCTCGCAAGCATGGGCATACGACTGGCGCCCGCGAGGCGCACGGAAGTTCGGGGAACCACAGGCAGAAGCACGCAAACGATACGGCGGAGGTGGCACATCGTGAAGGACAACGGGACAAACCGCGAAATCGACCGAAGGACCTTCGTGAAGGGAGCGGCGCTGGCAACAGGCGCGATTGCAGCAGGGGCGCTTGCGGGCTGCGCAAGCGGCGCGCCGGCGAATTCGGACGCGACCAGCTCTTCCGCTTCCGCCGACTCCTCCAGCTCGACCGGCCAGCAGGCGAAAACACGTGCCTGGTCGTCCGGTGCGACGGTGGCAGGCGAAGGGGTTCCCAAGGTGTACTTCACGCCAGACGTGTCCCCCGCCGGGCTCGTCGCCATATACGAGGCCATCGGGCGTGCGGCCCACGGCAACGTGGCCGTGAAGGTTTCCACCGGCGAGCCGGGCGGCCACAACTTCCTGCAGCCCGAGCTCATATCCGACCTGGTGAAGACGGTGGACGGCACCATCGTGGAATGCAACACCGTGAACTGGGGCGGAAGGCGCGGCGACACGCAGGAGCACATGAAGGTGGCCGAAGAGCACGGCTTCACCGCCATCGCCCCCGTGGAGATCATGGACGCCGACGGAGACGTGGTGCTCCCAGTGGCGGACGGGAGGCACCTGGACGTCGACTACGTGGGCAAGGGGTTCATGGACTACGACTACGTGATCGACCTGGCGCACTTCAAAGGCCACGGTCAGGCCGGCTTCGGCGGAGTCATCAAGAATGCGTCGATAGGCATCGCGTCGGCGCGCGGCAAGAGCTACATCCATTCAGGCGGAACCCAGCTGACCGGCTTCGGAAGCCCCAGCCAGGAAATCTTCCTGGAGTCGCTGGCGGAGGCCACGAGCGCCGTGGCCGACCACATGGGCGAGGACATCATTTACATAGACGTGATGAACAACCTGTCCGTGGACTGCGACTGCGACTCGCATCCTGCAGCGCCCTCCATGGCCGACATAGGGATACTGGGATCGACGGACCCCGTGGCGCTGGACCGCGCCTGCGTCGATTTGGTGTACGCCGCCGAGGACGGAGGCGACCTGGTGGAGCGCATGGAGTCGCGCAACGGCACCCACGTGTTGGACTACGCCGAGCAGATAGGCCTGGGAAGCCAGGCATACGAACTGGTCGAGATCTAGCGAAGGGAAGACTCCATCCTTGCAACCATGTCCTCGGCCGCGCCGCAGTGCGAGCACGCGGAAGAGCCATTGCGGCCCTTGCTGGAGCAGCCGTCGCACTTGTCGCCGCAGTCGCACATTCCGCGCTTGAACAGCCTGCGCACGGCCCACACCGCCCAGGCCAGAACGGCCAGCACGATGACCACGGTGGCGGGCGTCAATGTGATTTCCTGGAGCAATTCGGTTCCTATCTCGTACTAAAACCTACAGAGCCGCGGAGGCGGAATGGTGCGAGCAGACCTGCGAGGCTGCGGCGTAGGCATTCGCGGAGAAGGGGTTCGAGGACTGTCTGAGGCGCCCGCGAAGCGGCGCCGAGTTCCGCAGAACCTCCGCGAAATGCCAAGCCGCGGGAGCCGAGTCGGACTGCGAGGACCCTTCCGTCTCCGCGGCGGAAGGCGCACCGGGCGTCTTCCGCTTCAAAACATTGCACTACGCGGCGTTTGTCGCGGCGTCCTTCGATGCCGCAGCCTTCGCCGGCTTGTCGTACCTTGGCATCGGTCGGAACAGCAGGAACAGCATGAGTGCCGCTACCGCCAGCGCGATGACGGTCCAGACGCTGAACGCCACCTCGCCGACAGCCAGGCCGCCCAGCTGGTAGATCATGAGGCCAACGCACCAGCCGAAGGCGCACATGTAGCCGATGGCCGCCCAGGTCCACTTCGCGGAGGCCATCTGGCGGCGGATTGTGCCGATGGCGGCGAAGCAGGGGGCGCAAAGCAGATTGAACG
The DNA here is from genome assembly GCA_948829205.1 of uncultured Eggerthellaceae bacterium. GTDB lineage: Bacteria > Actinomycetota > Coriobacteriia > Coriobacteriales > Eggerthellaceae > MGBC163016. The sequence goes on along the minus strand of CAQLOA010000041.1, from coordinate 4,280 downwards.
CGCAGAACGCCATGATTGCCGCGGAGCCGCCGCCGAGCATCAGGCCGAAGCTCTCCCACAGGCTCGGGTCGGTCTAGCCGACCTCGCCCAGCTGCGTGAGGATTCCCACGGTGGCGACCACGTTCTCCTTGGCCACCAGGCCCGTGATGGACGTGACGGTGGCCTCCCAGTTGCCGAAGCCCAGCGGCGCGAAGAGCCACGCCAGCACGCTTCCAAGGCCGGCCATCAGGCTGTAGTCGAGGTAGCCGTCCATCTCGGAGTCAAGCAGGCCGAAGGCGCCGTCGTACACGCCGAAGTTCATCAGGAACCATATGACGATCGTGGACAGGAAGATGATCGTTCCCGCCTTCACGATGTAGCTCTTGACGCGCTCCCACATGGAAAGCAGCACGCTCTTCACGGTGGGCAGGTGGTACTGCGGAAGCTCCATGATGAACGGGGCCACCTCGCCTGCGAACGCCTTGAACTTCTTCAGGATGATGCAGCTTATGATGATGGCCGCCAGCCCCATGAAGTAGAACAGCGGGGCCACCCACCAGGTGTTTTCGTAGTCGGACCCTGCCAGCGCGCCGAACACCAGCGCGATGATGGGCAGCTTCGCGCCGCACGGAATCATCGTGGTGGTCATGATGGTCATGCGGCGGTCCTTCTCGTTCTCGATGGTCTTGGTGGCCATGACGGCGGGCACGCCGCAGCCCCTGGCGATGAGCATGGGGATGAAGCTCTTGCCGGACAGGCCGAAGCGGCGGAAGATGCGGTCCATGATGAACGCGACGCGCGCCATGTAGCCGCAGCCCTCGAGTATGCCGAGCAGCAGGAACAGGATGATGAGCTGCGGGATGAAGCCGATGACCGCGCCGACGCCGGCGATGATGCCGTCGACCACCAGGCTGATGACCCACGGGGCCGCGTCGATCGATTCCAGCGCCTCGGTGACCACCGGGGACAGGCCGGGGATCCAGATTCCGCCTTCGCCTCCGTACATCCAGCCATCGCCGGAAATGCCGTCGTTGGCCCAGTCGGTGACCACGCCGCCGCCGACCGACACGGCCAGCCAGTACACGAAGAACATGACGACGATGAAGATGGGGATGCCGGCCACGCGGTTGGTGACCACGCGGTCGATCTTCTGAGTGGTGGTGAGGCCCTGCGGCTTGCGGTTGACACACTTGTCGCAGAGCTCGGTCAGCGCCTCGTAGCGCTCGTTGGTGACGATGGACTCCGCGTCGTCGTCCATGGCGGCTTCGACCCTTTCGCGTATCTCGGCGATCTTCGCCAGGTCTTCGGCCGGAATGTCCAGCGCGTCGATGGTCAGCTGCTCGCCTTCGAACAGCTTTATGGCGCTCCAGCGTATGGAACGGGCAGGCACGCGGAGCCTGACCATCTCCTCTATATCGGCCAAGGCGGCCTCGACCTCGGGAGCGAAGCGCAGCTGGCAATCAGGAACGACTCCTTCGCGCGAGGCCTGCAGCGCGGCATCCACAAGCTTGTCCACGCCGTCGTTGCGCAAGGCGGACACCTCGACGACGGGGCATCCCAACTGCCGCGACAGGAGACCTACGTCGATCTTGTCGCCGTTCTTCCTCACAAGGTCCATCATGTTGAGGGCCACCACGGTAGGCAGCCCCAGGTCGAGGATCTGCGTGGTCAGATAAAGGTTTCGTTCGATGTTCGTCGCATCGATGATGTTGATGACGGCGTCGGGTGCGTCGCTCATCAGGTAGTCTCGCGTCACTATCTCTTCGGGAGTGTAAGGGGACAGCGAATAGATTCCCGGAAGGTCGGTGAAGGTGACGTCCTTGTCCCGTCTGTACTTGCCTTCCTTCTTCTCAACGGTCACACCGGGCCAGTTGCCCACGTACTGGGATGCGCCGGTGAGGTCGTTGAACAGGGTCGTCTTGCCGCAGTTGGGGTTGCCGGCAAGCGCGATGTTCGTGGCCATGCTCGAATTCCTCCTTTAGTGCCTTTAGCGTCTTGAAAGCAGCGTTAAAGTTAGCTTCGGTAAACTCGTGGTCAAAAAAATAAGCGCCGGGCGCTATTTGACCAGGACGTTCTGCGCCTCGTCCTTGCGGAGCGAGAGCTCGAACCCGCGGACCGTCACCTCGATGGGGTCGCCAAGCGGCGCCACCTTGCGGACGTCCACGGTGGTGCCCTTCGTGATGCCCATGTCCATGATCCGACGCTTTATTGCGCCGTCGCCAACGAGCTTGACGACGGTTGCCGTGTCGCCGACAGGGACATCGCGAAGCGTCTTCTCCTCAGATGCCATCTACTTCCCTCCTAGTTCGTGATTACCTTAGATGCGGCCGCCCTGTCGAGGGCGATCTGCGCGCCCTTGATCTCGATGATCACGTTCCCGCCCTGTTCGGACACCACCTTCAGCGCCGCGCCGGGGACGAATCCCAGATTCTCGAGATGATGGTGCAGCTCGTCGTTGCCGCGCACCTTGAGCACTCGCGCCCGCTCGCCTTGTCGCAGGAACGTCAGCGGCATCTGCTGCCTGCAAACGCCCGGGGCCGTCGCCGTTTCCGAAGCCAACGCATCCATCGCCATGACGTTTTCCATCTCTTCCTCCATCACTCGGACGGCCAACAATAGTTAGCCATAGGTAACTTTTTATTCCTTCGAGGGTAGGCTGTCAATAGCTTTGGAGAAAAAAGTTAGAAGAAGCTAACTTGGCCTGTCGGCGCAGATGCACGACCAACGGTCGCGCGTTATGGAGGCATGTTCGCACCCTATGCACGAGGGCTTGTCGCAGAAACGGGCCGATCGCAGGCGTTGCGGATAGCCGGCAAGAGACGCCGCGCATCCGTCGTCGTCGCGTGCCTTGCACATGGCCGCCCGAACCAGCGCCGCCAACTGGACCATGCCCTCCTTCGTCGGATGGGTGCCGTCGGAGGCGTCGTAGTCGAAGCCCAGCTCGGCGACGTCGGCCACGCGCGCACCGGCCTGCTCGGCGGCGTTGCGTATGGCCTCGTTGTATTCCTCCAGGTCGGCCCCGCGGAGACGGTAGCAGAAGGCGCCCTTGGCGTGCCCCGCCATCCTTCCCGGCAGGAGCGTGACGCACCATATCTCGGCGTTGGGCGCAACCTCGCGCACGTTCGCCAGCATCTCCGCGTAGGCGGCCTCGAAGCGCTCGGCCGCGTCATCGGAGGCGCAGCCGGCAGGGTCGACGCCATCAAGGTCGTAGGATGCACCCTCGGGGGCCGCTTCCGAACCGCCCGCGAACTGGGCTTCCGGACTGGCCCAGCCGTAGTCGTTTATCCCGATGAACACCAGCACGGCGTCGGGCGCGCGGCCGTCGCCGCCCAGCAGCTGACGCGCGCGGGATTCGTCGCGGGCCGCCGGAAAGCCGTCGCCCTGCACCATCGACCCCGAGAAGGACGCGTTCGCGAGCAGCTCAGCGTCCTCTGCGGCGATGACGCGCGCCCACCAGGTCTCGTCCTGCAATGTGACGCCCGTCCCGTTCGTGTCGGCTGCATCGTAATAACAGCGGTTCGCGGCAGGAATCGCCCCTTCGAAGGTCGAGATCGAATCACCTAGCACCGAATAGGTCTTCGCCATGGCCAACCTTCCGCTCCGTGGTTCGTTCGCAGTCGCCGCGAGGTTGCGGCATGCTGCATAAAGTATACTTGTGGCACCATCCCAAACCCGGCGGGAAGGATTCCCAAGTGCTCTTCAAGGCCAACATCGACAAAGACCTCACAAACCTGTATGTGGACACCCGCGGGAACGAGGCGTCGCCCGTTCCGTTCACGCAGGCCGTCATCAACGGCCTTGCCGAAGGCGGCGGCCTGTACGTTCCCGAGACGATTCCGTCGCTCAGTCTGTTGGACATATGCGCCCTGGCGGAGTACCCCTACCGCGACCGCGCCGCATACATATACAGGGCGTTCGGGATAGACCTTCCTGAAGACGTGATAGACGAGTGCATGAAACGCTCGTACGGCACGAACTTCGACAGCGAGGAAATCTGCCCCATAGCGACGCTCCCCGACGGCACGCACATGCTCGAGCTTTGGCACGGGCCCACCAGCGCCTTCAAGGACATGGCGCTGCAATGCCTGCCCAATTTCTTCGAGGCAAGTGCCGCCAAGCTTCGCGACGAAGGCAAGCTTGACCACGGCTTCTGCATACTTGTGGCCACGTCGGGCGACACCGGCAAGGCCGCGCTCGAAGGCTTCAAGGGGATCGACGGGGTCAAGGTGGGCGTGCTGTTCCCCGACGGGGGCGTCAGCGACATCCAGCGCAAGCAGATGGTGACCACCACCGGCGACAAC
>CAQLOA010000040.1:790-10151 GCA_948829205.1 uncultured Eggerthellaceae bacterium | reverse complement strand
CCTGCATAACGCAGGCGCGCTTCATCTAAAAGGCTTAAACGCACCAGCGTTTAGGCCTTTTAGGTTTATCATCCCGCCGACCACCCTTCAGGGGGACAAGTGGCAGAAAAGGTCATAATCGCAGTCGACGCCTGTGGCGGAGACAACGCGCCGGGCGTCGTGCTGGAGGGCGTCGGACAGGCGCTGTCCCAAGATCCTGACCTCGAGGTCCTGCTCTGCGGCCTTCCCTCGGTCGTCGAGCCCTTCGCGGCGTCGCACGACAGATGCCAGGCCCATCCAGCCTCCCAGGTCATCGAGATGGGCGAGCATCCCGCCGAGGCCGTGAAGGAGAAGAAGGACTCCTCCATAGTGGTCGGGTGCAAGCTCGTCAAAGAGGGCCGTGCGCAGGGCTTCTTCTCCGCCGGTTCCACCGGCGCCTGTCTCGTGTCTGCAACCCTTAACATCGGACGCATAAAGGGAGTCAAGCGGCCGGCCTTGGGAATCATCCTGCCGGGCGCCAGGAAGGAGACGTTCTTCCTCGACGTGGGGGCCAACGCCGACGTCAAGCTCGACTACATCCTGCAGTTCGCGCAGATGGGGTGCGTATACGCATCGTCGGTCATGGGGGTCGAAAACCCGAAGGTGGGCCTGCTCAACATCGGCGAGGAGGACACCAAGGGCTCGCTTTTCGCGCAGGACGCCTTCCGCCTGCTCCGCGACGAGCTTCCGCAGTTCGCCGGAAACTGCGAAGGCGGCGACCTTCTGAACGGGGGATTCGACGTCGTTGTCACCGACGGGTTCACCGGCAACGTCGCGCTGAAGTGCGTCGAGGGAACGTCTAAGATGCTGTTCACCCTGCTCAAGCAGGTGTTCATGTCGTCTACCGCGTCCAAGCTTGGCGCCATGCTGCTGAAGGGGTCGCTCAAGGACCTGAAGCGCAAGGTCAGCCCCGACACCTATGGCGGCTCCCCGCTTCTTGGCATAGACGGCGTCTGCATGGTGGGGCATGGTTCGTCGAACGCCACCGCCGTGTGCAACGGCATACTCTCCGGATGCCGCGAGGTCCGCGCGCACGTGGGCGACAAGATATCCGCCATGGTCGGCGCGCCCGGACGGGAAGTGGCCTAGATGTCGCAGGACGTCGAGACCATGGACGAGCTTTGCGAGCGCAACCTGGGCATTGCCGAGGGCATACTCGGCTACACCTTCAAGGACAAGAACCTCCTGCTTGCGGCGATAACCCATCCTTCCGCCACCGAGGGGAAGCCCATAACGTACTCGTACGAGCGCCTGGAGTTCCTCGGCGACGCCATACTCGGCGCCATAGTCTCCACCGAGGCGTTCCACCGCTTCCCGGAAATCGACGAGGGGGGCCTCACCCGCATCAAGGTCTCGCTCGTCGCGGGCTCGTGCCTGTCCGACGTGGCGCAGGGGCTTGGGTTCGCGAACATAATAATCTTCGGGCACTCCGAGTCGGGGACGCACGGGCGCGGCCTGCATTCCGCCCTCGAGAACGTGTACGAGGCCGTGGTCGCCGCCCTGTTCCTCGACGGAGGAATAGATGCGGCCAGGCATTTCGTGGTGCAGACCCTCATACCGCGTATGTCGATCGACCTGGCCCGCACGCCGACGAATCCCAAGAGCGAGCTGCAGGAACGCCTGCAGGAGGACGGCATCACGCCCGTCTACAAGATCATCGAGACGCAGGGGCCTCCCCACGACCGCACTTTCGTTTCGCAGGTGTACGCCGGCGACCATGCGCTCGCGCAGGGAACCGGGCGCTCCAAGAAGGAGGCCGAGAGCCAGGCAGCCAAGTCGACCCTGGCGCGCCTGAGCGAATTCCTCGGGTTCGGGCTCGACGACGATGCGAAGGCAGCCAAGGAACAGGCCGCCATGCAGGCGCGTGCCGCCAAGGCCGAGCAGAAGGCCAAGGCCGCGAAGGAGAAGCGCGCAAACGAGAAGGCTGCGGCCAAGAAGGCCCAGGGGCGTGACGCCGCCAGCACATCCAGCTGGGAGGCCAAGGCGCTCGACATAGCTTCCGACCAGTCCGACGGTTCGCAAGGCTAGGTGCGCATGCGTCTGAAGTCGTTGACACTCAAGGGGTTCAAGTCCTTCGCCGACAGGGCCCAGCTCACGCTGGAGCCGGGCATCACGGCCATAGTCGGCCCCAACGGCTCGGGCAAGTCCAACATATCCGACGCCGTGCTGTGGGTGCTTGGCGAGCGCAACGCGAAGCACCTGCGCGGGCAGGCCATGGAGGACGTCATCTTCGCCGGGTCGTCTGCGCGCAAGGCGACGTCCCTTGCCGAGGTCGAGCTCGTGCTCGACAATTCCGACCACACCCTCCCCATCGACTACGACGACGTATCCATAGCGCGCCGCATGTACCGGACGGGGGAAAGCGAGTACCTGATCAACGGCTCGGTTGCCCGCCGCATGGACGTGCTCGACATCCTGCATGATTCGGGGCTTGGCGCAGGCACCCATTCGATCATCTCGCAGGGGTCGATCGATTCCGTGCTGGCATCCAAGCCCGAGGACAGGCGTGCGCTCATCGAGGAGGCCGCAGGCATCCTGAAACACAAGCAGCGGCTGGCGCGCAGCTCGCGCAAGCTCGAACGCATGCGCAACCACGTCGATCGCGTCACCGACGTGGTCAACGAGGTGTCCAGGCAGCTGGGCCCGCTTGAGCGCAAGGCCAAGCGCGCAAAGAAGTACGAGGAGCTCGCCGGCGACCTTGCCGAGGCGAAGCTGCAGCTGGCGGTCGACGACCTGCGGAAGCTCCAGGTCGAGCACGGCAAGGTGGTCGAAAGCGTGTCGGGCCTCGAATCGGCGCTTGCCAAGCGCAAGGAGGCTATCGACTCCATCGACGCCCAGATCGAGGAGCTTCAGCGCAAGATGCGCGAGGACAGCGAGGACGCCGGCACCCTTTCCAGGCAGCAGCGGGCGTCAGGTGCGGTCTACGAGCGCATAGAGTCCACGATGGCCCTGGCCCGCGACAGGCGCCGCGCCGCGCTTGAGCGCGCAAACGAGATAGAGGTGTCGCTGGAGGCGTCGAAGGCGTCGCTTTCCCGGCTGGAGGCGGCCCTTTCCCAGGCAAGGATAGACCTCGGGAAGTCGCAGGCGGCAAAGGACGAAGCAGACGCGAAGGCTTTGGCCCTCGAGGAGGAGCTTCGCAAGTCCAGCGAGGGCAAGGCTGCCCTCGAGGCCGAGTCGGCCTCGCTTGCCGCCAGGCTGGAGTCCAACGAGTCCGAACTGGCGCGCCTTCGCGAGGAGCAGGCGCTCACCCAGGAGTCGCTCACGAACGGGCTCGCCCACATAAAGGTGCTCGAGGGACACGCCGCCGAGCTGGAGCTTCTGGTGCAGCGCTCAGGGGCCGACGCGAAGGCCGCCCAGGCCGAGGCCCAATCCCTCGAAGACGCGCTTTCCGCAATGGAGAGGCAGGAGGCCGAGGCGAAGAGCCTCATTGCCGCCTGCACCCGCGCGCGCGAGGCGGCGCGCGAGGCCCTTGACGAGGCCAGCTGCCAGGAGCAGTCCATACGGGCGCAGATCCAGGCGCTCGACGCGATAGAGAAGAAGCGTGCGGCAAGCGAAGGCGACGCGCGCGTGTGGGTCGACGAGCACGCCTCCGAGCTCTCGGTGGACGTCGAGCCGCTGTCGCATGCGATCAAGGCCGCCCCAGGGCTGGAGGGGCTGGTCGAGCTCCTGCTTGGCCGGGACATGGCTGCCCTTTCCGTGAAGACCCAAGGCGATGCCGTGCGCGTGGTAGGCTCGCTTGAGGACGAGCAGGCGAAAGGCGAGGTCACCTTGCTGATGCTGGACGACCCGGCCAGAAGGCAGCCGCCGAAGGCCGCAGGCTACGACGCCGGCGCGAACAGGCGCCCCTTGCTCGAATCGCTGGAATATCCCGACGCGTACGCTTCGGCCATCGAGGCGCTGCTTGGCGACGTGGTCGTGTGCGAGGGGATCGAGGACGCGCTCTCCGCCCATGCCGAAGACACCGAAGGCCTGCGCTTCGTCGTCTCCGACGGAGGCATCGTATGGCCTTCGGGCAAGGTCTCCGTCGGGCTTTCGGTGCTCGAGGAGGAGCAGGGCACGCTCGCCCGCATCCGCCATCTTGAAGAGCTCAGGAAGAGCCTCGAGGACGCCGTGCAGTCGTCTGCTGCAGCCCGCGAGGACGCCCAGAAGGCGCAGGACGCCCTGTCCGACGCCCAGGGCGAGAGCCTCAAGCTCAGCGAGAAGCTGGCCGAGCTTCGAGGCAACGTGCTCAGCGCCAAGAAGGACGCCTCCCAGGCGGCGGACAAGCTTGCGTCGAGCACGCGCGAGCTCGAAGAGGCCGGCAGGAAGCGCGAGGAGGCCGAGGCTGCCGTAGCCGTCGCCAAGCCCGACATGCAGAAGCTCGAGCAGCGCATCTCCGAGCTGCAGAAGGAGTCGGAGCAGGCCAAGGAGCAGCAGAAGGGCCTTTCGCAGAGGCTGGTTCCAATACAGCAGGAGTCCGAGCGCATCTCTGACGAGCTGAACGAGGCGCGCCTCCAGGCAGCGAAGGCTGCCGAGCGCAAGGTGTACGACGAGCGCATGGTGGAACGCCAGATGGCCGACCTGGAAAGGCAGCGCGTCTCCGCATCCGACGCACGCGCGCTGCTTGCAGTGAAGCGTGCCTCCGCCAAGAGGCTCGAGGCCCTGGCCGATTCCATGAACGTGCTCTCCGAGTGCGCTCAGCTGATGGTGCGCAGGCTCGAGGAGGCCGCGAACGAGGCGCAAAGCTCCACAAGCGGGCTGCATGCGAAGACGGAGGCGCTGCGCAAGGAATCCCACGAGGCGCATTCCTCGTACGACGAGACGTCGGACAGGCTGTCAGACGCCCGCGTCGAGAAGGCTCGCCTGGAGATGCAGGTCGAGTCCGCGGTGAACGAGATAGTGGAATCGTGCAACACCCCGCTCGAGACGGCGCTTGTCATGCCGCCGCTGGAGGACAGGGCCGCGGTCGAAGAGGTCGCGTTCACTCTTGGAAGGCGCATAGCGAACCTTGGCACGATCAATCCCGACGCCGCGCAGGAGTACGACGAGCTGAAGGAACGCTACGACTACCTGGCCGGACAGCTTTCCGACCTGACTCAGGCCGCGCGCACGCTGTCGCGCATCGACCGCATGATCGAGGCGCGCATGAAGGACGACTTCGTCAACACGTTCGCCGAGATCAACGAGAACTTCCAGGACGTTTTCTCCATGCTGTTCCCGGGAGGCACGGCGCGATTGTCGCTTGAAGACCCCGAAGACATCGAGAACACGGGCGTGGAGGTGCACGCCCAGCCGGCCGGCAAGCGCATCGCGAAGATGTCGCTGATGTCGGGCGGCGAGAAGTCGCTCACGGCGCTTGCGCTGCTTTTCGCGCTGTACCGCACGCGCCCCACGCCGTTCTACATCCTCGACGAGGTGGAGGCCGCGCTCGACGACACCAACCTGCGCCGCCTGTCCGCCTTCATCGATGCCATGCGCAACACCGCGCAGCTCATCATGATCACCCACCAGAGGCGCACCATGGAGATGGCGGACGTGTTGTTCGGCGTGTCCATGCAGGCCGACGGCGTCACAAAGGTGGTCTCGCAGAAGCTCGACGCCGCATTGCGCAACGCTGAGTAAGGAAGGTCTTTCGAGGAGAACCGGGACGCGTTCCCTCGCCGCTTGGCTCCCGCGATGCAGGATTTTGCGGAGGTTCTGCGGAACTCGGCGCCGCTTCGCGACGCCTCAGACAGTCCTCGAACCCCTTCTCCGCAAAATCATGCACCGCAGCCTCGCGAAGCTCGGTCGCGTCGTCCCGGTTCCCTTGTTGAGCGTTTTTGTGTCAGGGGACGTTCGCTTTTGGCGCATTACGCGTTGATGTAGGGGCGCAGCTTGCCTGCGTCCGTAAACACATCGCATAGTGCCGTGATACACTTTCCCATTGAAGAAAAACCTGCTAGCAAGGATGTGCGATGGGCGTTTTTTCGAAGTTTACGAACGGACTCGCCAAGTCCCGCGACAAGTTCAAGGCCGGCATGTACGACCTCATCGGGCGCGGCCCCGACCTCTCCGAGGAGTTCTGGGACGACCTCGAGGAGACGCTGGTGCTGTCCGACATGGGCGGGGCTGCCGCGATGGACATCGTGGACAACCTGCGCATGGAGGCGAAGAGGCGCGACCTTCCCGACTCGTATGCCGTGCTCGACCTGCTGGGCGAGCAGATAGAGGGGGCATTCGCCGAAGGCGCAAGCCAGGTGTTCGGCGACGATCCGCAGGTCGTGCTTTTCGTGGGCATCAACGGCACGGGAAAGACCACCACCGTGGGGAAGATCGCCAAGGAGGCCATGGATTCCGGGCGCAAGGTGATACTCGGGTCGGCCGACACGTTCCGTGCCGCCGCCATCGAGCAGCTGCAGGTGTGGGCCGACCGCGCCGGCGTCGAAATGGTCACGCGCGAGCGGGGGAGCGACCCCGCCAGCGTGTGCTTCGAGACGGTGGAGCGAGCTGAGGCGGAAGGCGACGACCTGGTGCTGATAGACACCGCCGGGCGCCTTCACACGTCCGACGACCTCATGCGCGAGCTCGTGAAGGTGGTGAACGTCACGCGCAAGCGTGCGCAGCAGCCCGTGTACACCGTGCTGGTCATCGACGCCACGACGGGACAGAACGGCATGCAGCAGGCGCGCGAGTTCGACAAGGCATTGGACCTGGACGCACTGGTCGTCACGAAGCTGGACGGCACTGCCAAGGGCGGCATCGCGCTGGCCATATCGCACGAGTTGGACCTTCCTATAGCCAAGATCGGCGTGGGCGAGGGCATAGACGACCTGCGCGACTTCGACGCCCATGACTTCGCGCGCGCACTCATCGGCGACTTCGAGGAAGAGGATCTGGTTGACGACGAGGAAGAGCAGGCGGAGGCAAGCTCCGCCATCGAGTCCACCAGCGAAGCTTCCGACGAAGCCGCATCCGCATCCGACGGAGACGCGCCAGCCTCCTGCGAAACGGACGCCCCGCAGAAGATGTCCTGGGCGGAATTCGTCGAGGCGGACGACGCGCGCAAGGCGTCCGAGCCGCAGAAGAAGCACTTCTGGGAGAAGTGGTAGGCCTCCAGGCCCTCGTTCCCACGACAAGCAGCAAGGAGATATAGAACATGCTCGAGAACCTGTCATCGCGCCTGCAAGGCATCTTTTCCGGCCTGCGCTCGAAGGGCCGCCTGACCGAGGACGACATCAACGCCGCCATGCGCGAGATACGCCTGGCGCTGCTCGAGGCCGACGTCAACTTCAAGGTGGTGAAGAACTTCGTCGCGCGCACGAAGGAACGCTGCCTCACGGCCGAGGTGCTCGAGTCGCTGACGCCTGCACAGAACGTCACGAAGGTGGTGCTCGACGAGTTGACGGCGCTGCTGGGAACCACCGACTCGCGCCTCACGCTGACGTCCCGCATCCCCAACGTAATCATGATGGTGGGACTCCAGGGCTCGGGCAAGACCACGGCATCCGCCAAGCTGGCCTACCGCCTGAAGCAGCAGGGGCATTCGCCCCTGCTGGTGGCCTGCGACGTGTACCGCCCCGCCGCGGCCGACCAGCTGGAGACGCTGGGCGGCGAGATAGGCGTGCGCGTCTTCCGCGAGGACGGCACCGACCCCGTGCAGATAGCCCGCGACGGCATCCGCGACGCGGTGGACAACCTGCGTGACGTTGTCATCATCGACACGGCGGGCCGCCTGCACGTCGACGACGAGATGATGGACGAGGCCGCCGCCATCAAGGAGGCCACGAAGCCCGACAACATCCTGATGGTCGTGGACGCCATGACGGGCCAGGACATCGTGAACGTCGTGGAGGCGTTCGCCGACCGCGTCGACTTCGACGGCGTCATCATGTCGAAGATGGACGGCGATGCGCGCGGCGGCGGAGCGCTTTCGGTGCGCGAGGTCACGGGCAAGCCAATCAAGTTCATATCGTCGGGCGAGAAGCCCGACTCGCTCGAGGAGTTCCATCCCGACCGCATGGCCAAGCGCATCCTGGGGATGGGCGACGTGGTGTCGCTCATCGAGAACGCGGTGCGCGTGCAGCAGGAGGAGGACGAGCACCTTGAAGCCGAGCGAATGGCGCGCGGCAACATCAACCTGAACGACTTCGTCGCCATGAACCGGCAGGTGCGCAAGATGGGCGGCATCGGCAAGCTGGTGAGCGCGCTCCCCGGCGGCGACAAGATGATGGGCGAGGGGCAGATCGACGAGAACGCCTTCGAGGACATGGTGGTCATCATCAACTCCATGACCAAGGAGGAGCGCGAGAAGCCCGAGCTTTTGAACGCGGGGCGCCGGCAGCGCATCGCGGCCGGTGCGGGCGTCACCGTCACCGACGTCAACAACGTCATGAAGAAGTTCCAGGAGACCCGCAAGATGGTCAAGAAGATGACGGCGGGCATGAACCAGGGCGGCAAGAAGGGGAAGAAGGGCAAGAAGCGCCGCGGGATGGGTATTCCCGGCATGGGCGGCCTTTCCATGTCCGACCTGAAGAACATACAAGGCATGCTGAAGTAACCTAAGAGGGGGAAGCCCCTCTGCTTCTTCCATCTTGTTCCCCAAAGTGTATAATCAATCGCCGTATGCATAACCGGGCTTGCCCAGGCCGCCATTTATCAAGAGTCGGGGGAGAGGATTGGCTCGTTGATCCCGACACCAACCTGGCAGCATACAGCCAAGGTGGTCCCGCCATTATCGATGAGGGAGGCACGCATGAGCGAGACGAAGTCATATCTTTTCACGTCCGAATCAGTCACCGAGGGGCATCCTGACAAGATGTGCGACCAGATATCGGACGCAATCCTGGACGCCATCATCGCCAAGGAAATCGCCTTGCAGAAGGAAGGCTACGTTTCCCCCGCAGGCTCGCCGGCAGACGTCGACGAGGTGCGCTGCGCATGCGAGACGCTGGTGACCACGGGAACCGTCATGGTGACGGGCGAGATCCGCACGCAGGCCTACGTCGACGTTCCCTCGATAGTTCGCGAGGTCGTGAACGACATAGGCTACAACCGCGCCAAGTTCGGCTTCGACGCCAGCACCTGCGGCGTGATCGACTCCATCCATGGCCAGTCGCCCGACATAGCCCAGGGCGTCGACAACTCCTACGAGGCCCAGCACGGCGAAGCGTCGGGCGACGCCTACGACACCGTGGGCGCAGGCGACCAGGGCATGATGTTCGGCTATGCCGTGAACGAGACGCCCACGCTGATGCCCATGCCCATCTACCTGGCGCACCGCATGGCCGAGCGCCTGACCGAGGTGCGCAAGAACGGCACGCTCGACTTCCTTCGCCCCGACGGGAAGACCCAGGTCAGCGTGCGATACGTCGACGACAATCCGGTC
>CAQLOA010000040.1:0-780 GCA_948829205.1 uncultured Eggerthellaceae bacterium | reverse complement strand
AGGTTGTCGTGTCCACCCAGCATTCCGAGGACATCGACATCGAGACGCTGCGCGAGGCCATCGTCGAGAACGTCATCCGTCCCGTGCTAGAGGAACAGGGCGTCGCGCTGGCCGACGACGCCGAGATATACGTCAACCCCACCGGCCGCTTCGTCATAGGCGGCCCCATGGGGGACGCGGGCCTCACCGGCCGCAAGATAATCGTGGACACCTACGGCGGCATGGGACGCCACGGCGGCGGCGCCTTCTCGGGCAAGGACCCCACGAAGGTTGACCGTTCGGCCGCGTATGCTGCGCGCTGGGTCGCCAAGAACGTGGTTGCCGCGGGCCTTGCCGACCGCTGCGAGGTGCAGATAGCCTACGCCATCGGGGTGTCCAAGCCCGTGTCCGTCATGGTCGAGACCTTCGGAACAAACCATGTGCCGGTCGCCGACATCGAACGCGCCGTGGGCGAGGTGTTCGACCTGCGCCCGGGCGCGATCATCGAGAAGCTGGAACTGCGCCGCCCGATCTACCGCAAGACCGCCGCATACGGGCACTTCGGCCGCGAGCTTCCCGAATTCACGTGGGAGCGCACCGACATGGCAGACCGCCTCAAGGCGGCCTGCGCCTAGACCGCGTTGCGCCTTGCCGAGGTAGTAATAGACGTAGCAACCAAGTCGCTCGACGACTCGTACACCTACGCCCTTCCTGACGGGGCAGGGCTCGACGAAGTCGAGGTCGGCTGCGCCGTCGAGGTGCCGTTCGGGGGAAGGCGCGCCGTCGGGTTCGTCATCGGCG
>CAQLOA010000039.1:1770-10192 GCA_948829205.1 uncultured Eggerthellaceae bacterium | reverse complement strand
TGGCGGCATCGTCGCACACGACGCCCGACTCGTCGAACGGGATGGGGGAAGCGAAGACGTGCTTGCAGGTGAGGGCGTTGGAATCGTCATCGTCGTTTTTCAGGTAAGACGACAGGACGCCCTGCTCGCCGTCCCTCCATTCGAGGACCATCGCGCCCGCGCCGTCGCCGAACAGCACGCAGGTGTTCCTGTCCTGCCAGTCGGTGAGCCGGGTGAGCCTTTCGGCGCTTATCACGAGGGCGCGGTCGTACCTGTTGCCAGACGCCCCCGTGCCGCCATGCGAGGCCGCCATCATGGCCTCGGCCACCGATAGCCCGTATATGAAGCCGGTGCAGGCCGCGTTCACGTCGAAGGCGACGGCCGAATCGAGCCCCAGCAGCTTCTTGACGGCTGCCGCGTTCGAAGGGACGAGGACGTCGGGCGTGACCGTGGTGAGCACGACGAGGTCGATGCTGGACGGGTCGATGGGCGCATAGCACACCCCGCAGCTTTCCACGGTTGCGCCCTCGCCTGGTTCGTACGACGTTCCCAAAGCCTGCGCGGCGGCGGATGCGGCGAGGTCGAGCAGGGACTCGTTCACGGAGATGCGTCTGGACGATATCCCCGTGCGGCTGACGATCCATTCGTCGCTGGTCTGGACGAGCTTCTCCAAGTCCTCGTTTCGGACCTCCAGGCCAGGCACGGCCTTCCCGAATCCAATCGCGCATGCGCCCACGGCAATCCTCCATTTTTATACGTAGACAGATGGCCTCAATGATACCAGATAGCAAAGGCGGATAGCGTCTTCCCGGAAGCGCATAGAACGTCGTAAATGTACCAAATATGGGATAGTGGATTCCGAGAACCGGTGTAGAGTTCGAATTGCAGTCAAGCAGTCCCGCGAAAGGATCCAAAGATGGGTTTCGCATCAACCTTCGTTCCAATGGCCTTCCACGAAGGATGCAGGTCGGAAGACGTTCCGCTTCCTGCGCGCTTCTCTAACCTTCTCTTCGGCGCACCGAACGCAAGAAGGGCCAACGGCATAGTGTCGACGTCGTTCGACCTCGCGGGGTGGCTGGACAGGGTTGTCGCGAGGCTTTTCGGGCGGCGAAGGACCGTCCCCGTGTTCGCCATCGACAGGATGGGCACGGAATTCCGCGAGAGGCTTCCCCGCATATGGCTCAGCGAGAAGGTGTCGAACACGAGGCACGACGGGATGCGCAGGGTGTTCGTGGAAAGCTATCCGTCGGCCCCTGACCACGGCGGCGCGGTCGCCTTGGAGCTTGGCGACCGCTACCTGGGCGAGGGGATGAAGGCGATGAGGCGCATGCCGGAGGAGAGCCTGGAGTGCTTCAAGGCGGCCGAGATCCTTTACCTCCATTCCGTCCGAAGGGGAAATCGAGAGGCTGCGGGGCGCCTCAGGCGCATCTATGCCGAGGACCTCTGCCAAGGCGATTACTGGAGGCCGCACCTGGAAGAGCGCGCCAAGCATGCAAGAAGGAAAACGCCAGGGCGCATAGGCGCCGCGCCTCGGCTATAGTTGTACGTATGAAAGCACAGCCGCCAGGCCCAGTAGGAGGCATGTTGCCCGGATTCAGCGAAACCTACGTGCTGCACGCGAACCGCGCCTTGGCGAACTCCGCAAAGGTCGGCAGCGCCTATGCGGCGTTCGACTCGCCGACAGGCGGCGTTCAGGCATGCCTTGGCACGCAGCACGCAACCGCGCTCGACCTGGCCGTCTCCCAGTGGAAGCTCTGGGGCGATGGACGGGCGATCGTGGACGACATGCATCGCCTGGTCGAAGTGTACAAGCTGCTAGAGCCCCACGGGCTTCAATCCTCGGTGGGGACCGCCCGCCAGGTCGCATCGTTTATAAAGCGGTACTTGGCCTCGCTGGAAGAGGCGGCATTCGACGCTCCCGCGCTCACGGAAAATGAGAAGGCCGTATGCAGCCTGGCCGCCGAATACAGCCGCTTCTTGGAGGCCTCCCAGCTGGTCGAGCTCTGCCAGGCGCTTCCTGTCATAAGGGACAAGGTCGCCCGGCTTGACGTGCGCGCAGCAGGGCCGCTTCTTCTCGACGAGCCCTTGGCCGGATTCTACGAGGGCCTGTTCGGGGAAGGGTTCGACCGCATTGACGCCGGTTGCTGCGGCGACGACGCGAAAGGCCCGTCCGACTTCGTCCTGCTCGAACCCGAGGGCGTATCGGCGGTCGGCAAGATGGTGTTCGACGAGGCGAGGGCCTCGATGGCCGAGCGGGGAATGTCCACCGTCGCAATCGCGTCCCCCCGTCCTCTCGACGACTACATGGCCATGGCGCCGGCGCTCCGCGTAGCCGGGGCCGTCTGCGCCTTCGAGGCGTCCGTCCCGTTCCAACAGACCTCGTTCGGACGGTTCTTCGTGTCGGGATGCAAGCTGATGGCAATGGCGGGGCTCTTCGGCGTCGACGACGTGCTCGAAGCCACCGACGAGAGCTGGATCGACGTGGCCACCGACGTCGCCCTCAGCCCGTACGCCGGGATAGCGCCGTTCGACTCGGCCCTTCTGCCCTCGCTTCGAGGAAATGGGCGCGCGCATGCCATGGGCCGCGAGGACATGAACTCCGTATGGCGCGCGAACAGGCTGCTGGGTGCGGAGGACGCGGTGTCCGACCTGTCGGCGATGAGCGCCGCCTTCCAGGGCTTCCAGGTGCTGTTCTCTCTCGAAGGCGACCCGTTCGCCGTGCTGGAACGCTTCCGTGCGGACGCGAGGCGGCTTCACAGAGGCCATCGGGCGATGGTCGAAGAGGCGGCAGTCGATGCGGTGGTGGACCTCCTGCGCGCGGCATCGGAGCTGCAATGCCCTACGTCGTACATGGCGCTCTTCCCTGCATGTGCCTCGCTGCGCGTGTCGGCGGTCGACGACGGCGACGAAGAGCGCGGCGGCCGGGAAGGCAGCAGCCCGTTCGTGATGTTCGTTCCCATCGACGGCCCGGCGCGAATGGCCCCCGGGTCGTTCGACGAGGTGATCGCGTGCGACGTCACCGACGCATACCTGAACGCGAAGGAGGATGCCGAGTCGACGGACGGCCTGGCAGGGCAGCTGGGCTTGCGGCGCCCCCGCAGAAGGATGGAGAGGTCGCGTGCCGTGTTCGCCGCGTCCGAACGCGCCGCTGCTAGAAGGTTCGTCTGCGTGCTTCCCCTACGCGACGCCGAATCGCAGGAGAGCTTCGCCTCGTTCGCCTTCGACGAGTTCCTGGAGAGGCGCTTCGGCGGCCAGCTTGACGCGTCGCAGGCGAAGGCGGCCGCCCGTAGCGCCACGCCGGAAGGCATCCCTTCCGACCTGGCGCCCTTCCTGGAATCGAACGTCTTCGGGGTGGGGGAGGAGCATCTGGTCCAAGGCGTCGGCTTGCAGCTTCCTGCGCCCTCGACGCACGTAACGCTTCCCAAGGCCGAAAGGGGGCGCCTGACCCATCTGAAGCTTTCCGACTTCATGCGCTGCGGACGCGTCGGGGTAAGGAGCCTCTTATCCATGTCGGCGTCCGCCATGGAGGCCTATCTGGACTGTCCGTACAAATGGTTTGTCGAAAGGGTCGTGAACCCCCGCAGGCTGGACGAGGAATTCGGGCCGCTGGAGGCGGGAAATTTCGCGCACGAGCTGCTGGAAAGGCTGTACCGCGAGCTTGCATCACGCTTCGATGCCGACCGCCTTCGCGACGTCTCGCCCGAGGATGCCTACGAATCGTTCCGCAAAGCGTCGTCTGAGGCGTCCAGGGAACAGTACGCATCCGCTCCGAACGGAGGAAGGTACGTGGCGGCGACGGGGGTGGAGGCGATTGCGGCGCAGAGGCTCGTGTCCTGCGTGTGGCGAAGCGCCCTGCTCCATCGCGCCCTTCCCGAAGACATGCGGGTTGCCGGAATGGAATACGCAATCGGCCAAGAAGACGGCGCTCCCGCCGCCGAGTACGCGGGCTTCGCATTGCGCGGGAAGGTCGACCGCATAGACGTGTCCGACGACGGCGACGCTTTCGCGGTCATCGACTACAAGGGAAGCATCGTGGGGCACGCGGTCGGCGACGACGGCATGTCGTTCGCTCCGACCGACGAGGGAAGGAGCATCGACCCCTCGTCCCTGCCGCGCCATGTGCAGGCCTTGGTTTACGCCCAGGCGCTTCTCAAGCTGGGCATGTTCGGCGGCCGTTGCCGTGGCGCGTTGTACACGAGCTACAGGGCCGATTCGGCATCCGGGCTTGTGACGGGGTCGTATTCTGCCGACGACAAGGCCCTGGCTGCGGTGTCGGATTCCAAGTCGGCTGTCCATATGGATTTCGGGGACTTCCTCGACATGGTCGAGAAGGCGGTGGCGTCGCGGCTCGATGGAGTTCGCGGCTCGTCCATACCCGTGGAACCCTCGTGCGCGGACGCCTGCAGGCACTGCAGCCTGTCGTTCTGCGAAAGGGGGAGGAAATGCCGCTGAACCCCCAGCAACAGCAGGTGGTAGACGCCCTGGACTGCAGCGTGAACGTGGTCGCGGGGGCAGGCACCGGCAAGACGTTCACGCTGACGCGCCGCATCGTCGCCGCAGTGGAGCGCAGCCTTGAAAACGACCCCTGCGACCCCGACCCCACCAGCCATGTTCTGGCAATAACCTTCACGCGCAAGGCCGCTGCCGAGCTCAAGTCGCGCGCAAGGCAGGCGTTCCTCGAGAAGGCTTCGGAGGGCGGCGGGATGTCCGAGGCCTACATGAGGTGCGCGCTCGAGATAGACGGCGCGTGGATCTCGACGATCCACGGCATGGCCTCGCGCATACTTCGCGAGAATGCTATAGAGTTCGGCATCGACCCCTCGTTCAAGACGCTTTCCGCCCAGGCAGCCGCCGAGCTGTTCTCGAAGGCGCTGCAGCTGGCCGTGGACGAGGCGATGGAATCCGACGACGACGGGGTTATCGACCTCGTCGAAGGCAGGGACATCGAAGGTGCCGCGCATGCGTCGAACAGCTTGGCCGCCATGGTAGAGACGCTTCTCGACGCCACGTCGTATTCGCCCGACGGCATCGAATCCGTGGTCGTGAGGCGACCTGCATGTAGCTATCGCGAGGCGGTGGCGCCCTTCCTGGAGCAGGCTTCCGTGGTCCGCAGGCTGTTCGACGAGGACGGATGGCCCGACGGCGAGGCCGCCAAGCTTCCGGAAATCGCCGAACGGATGGACTCGGCCGCGGCATCCCTTGAAGAATGGCTTTCAGCCTACGACGACGCACTGGATGCGGGCGGCGCGCTTCCCGACCTTAACGGCCTGTTCAGGTCGGTTCTGTCGTTTCCTTCCACCACCCCCAAGTTCGGGAAGAAATCCGACCACTACGAGGCGATGGCTGCGTACAGGCTGCAGTACAAGCTCCTTGCCGAGCGCCTGTCCATGTTCTCCACGTCGGGAAGGGCGGCAAGCCTCGTCCGCTTCGCCAAGTCCGTGAAAAGGCACCTTGACACGCTCAAGTCCGCCGGTCAGACCAAGTTCACGGAAGGCGACCTACTCGTCGCCTGCAACGACAGGCTGTCCGACCCTGCCTATTCGCGGATACTCGAACGCTACCGCGCACAGTTCCAATGCATCATGCTCGACGAGTTCCAGGACACCGACCCGCTTCAGATGGCCATAGTCTCCAAGCTCGCCGCACAGCCCGACGACAGCACGGGAACGTCCGCGTTGTCGAACTTATGCACGGTAGGCGACATGCAGCAGAGCATCTACCGGTTCCGCGGCGGCGACGTCGAGGAGACGCAGAAGCGTATCGCAAGCATGGAGGAGGGGCACGGGAAGCAGTTCCATCTGACGGGGAACTACCGTTCGCACAAGGACGTGCTGGACGCGGTCGAGACCGTGTTCTCGCAGCCCGGCGTCTTCGGCGACGAGTTCCTGAGGCTTGATGCGTGCCGCGACGAGGCTGCGGGTGCATCCGTTGCCTTCGACGGCGTCCCCAGGGTGCAGTTCGAGTTCGTCCACGGGAAAAGGGCCGCGCGGGGCGTGCCGGGCGTGGGTTCGGCCGAAGTCCGTGCCGTATGCGCGACCGAGGTGGCCCGGCACTTCAGAAGGCTCGCCGACGCGGGGGTGCGCCCTTCGCGCATGGCGCTCTTGCTGGGAAGGATGACCTATGCCGACGCGTATGCGGACGTCCTGCGCGACGCCGGGTTCGAATGCGCGATAACCGGCGGGTCGGTCTTCGCCGACACCGTCCAGGCCGGGCTCGTCGACATGCTGCTCAAGCACGCCACGAACCGCTACGACGACGCGCCCTTGCTGAACGTGCTGGCATCGCCGTTGTTCCAGGTGTCCGACGATGCGCTGCTTGCGCTCTGCAGGAAAAGGACGGCGGACGGCGTCGCAAGCACGCAGCTTTCCAGGTCGTTCGCCGCGTTCGAGGGAAGCGACGATCTTACCGACGCCGAGAACGAATCGGTCGCGATAGCCAAGCAGCTTCTGTCGGACTTCGTGCGCGAGGCGCGACGAGGCGCGCCGTCGCAGGCGCTCAGGCGCCTTTTCGTGAGCTCGGGCTACCTGCTGGCCCTTGAAGGGCGCGCCGACGCGCAGGCCATGTCCGACGCAGGGAACGTGGCGAAGGCCCTGCGGATCGTGGCCGACTTGGAGGCGCAGTCCGGAGGGGTCGCGGGGACGTCGTCGCGATTCGCCTCCATGTTGCAGAATTCGAAGGAGGCCCCCGGCACGCTTGCCACGCGGGGCACGGAATACGTGCAGATAATGACCGTGCATTCCTCGAAGGGGCTAGAGTTCGACCATGTGGCCCTGGCCGAGATGCGCGACGGGACGATGCCCCCGAACAAGCCTCCGCTGATATCCGAGAACATAGACGGCCTCACCTACGTTTCGCTGAGGCCTTCGAAGGACGCCTTCGACGACGCTTGGGAATACGAAGCCTACAAGACGGTCACTGCGTTCACCTTCGAGGACATGGGGCTGGACCCCTTCGGCGAACCGCTCGACGGCTGCGGAACGCGCCACGGGGAGTCGAAGCGCGCCTACCAGGTGCGGCAGAAGCGAAGGATTGCGGAGGCAGACACCCCCGAACTTGCCCACAGGCTGCTAGAAGCCTACGAGAAGATGCAGGAGCTGGAGGAAGCCAGGCGCCTGATGTACGTCGCCATGACCAGGGCCCGCGAGTCGCTCTTCGTTGCGTTCGGCGCCACCACGAAGCCTTCCACGGGCTACAAGGGCGTGTTCGCCGACGCGTACCGCGCCTTCGCATGCGCGCTCGGCGAGCCTGACGGCGGATTCGAGGACGAGTTCGGGGCGGCTGCGGGGCCAATTGGCATGAAGCGGATGCTCTTCTCCACCCAGCAGGACGTGGAGGCCTACTTCGAAAGCGTTCCTTGGGCGCGCGACGGGCGCGACTCTTCGGACGACGAGGCGGAAACGGCAGCGATCGTGCCGGTCTATGCCGAGGACGAACAGCGCGAAGTCAGGCCTTACTCGCATTCTCGTCGCATGCTTAGGTCGTACACCTCGCTTTCGAGCGGGGTCACCCCGCCAACGGACGCCGCTGCCGAGGGGCCCGGGTCCGGCACATGGGAATACGGTCACGAGTCGGTCGTGGACGATGGCTTCTTCCTGGCGGTCTCGGCGCTTTCCGAGCAATCCTTCGACGAGGAGTCCGCCACCGACCTGGGAAGCGCGTTCCACGCGCTGTGCCAGATGTCGATAATCGAGGCCCAGGCGCAGGGGCTGAAGCGCCTTCCATTCCCGTCGGACGCCGCAATCGAGTCCCAGTGCAAGGCCCATTCGCTCAGCCCGTCGCAGAAGGAAAGGCTCAGGCGCGCCCTTGCGCTTTGGTTCGGAAGCGACCTTGCGGCGTCCTTCGCGGCCTGCAGCCGCATCGCGGCAGAGGTTCCCTTCTGCGCGGAGGTGCCGCTTCCCGACGGCGGGTCGTTCGTGCTCGAGGGCGAGATAGACGGCCTTGCGGACGACGGAGGCGGATGCGCCCTGCTGGTCGACTACAAGACCGGATCGAGCGCGGGCATGTCGCGCGATGCCCTGGCCGACAGGCACCGGCTCCAGTCCCAGTGCTACGCATACGCGCTCCTGCAATCGGGATACGGCAAGGTGGAGGCGCGCTTCGTGCGGGTGGAGGAGGAAGAGCTCCCGGAGGGCACGGCCGACCTGGGCGAATGCGGGGGCGCACCCCAGCCCGTCGTGGTGAAGTATTCCTATTCTTTGGATGACGTTTCCAGTCTGGCGGATGACTTGGCGCGGGCATACGAGTATTCTGTATCGTGACAAACGTGCCGTCGAAGGCACCAGGCGGCATACGACGCACAGCAACGGGACGCCCATGAAGCTATCCGACAACGAACGCATCTTCCTAGAAGCCATCCGTGACAACTGCTTCAACACGATCGCGCAGGTCACCCAACACTGCGGATTCCAGCGCGCCATGGGGCTGCATTACTTCAGGTCGCTTC
>CAQLOA010000039.1:0-1760 GCA_948829205.1 uncultured Eggerthellaceae bacterium | reverse complement strand
GTGACGTACGCTGGCCTAAAGATGCTGCAGGACGAGCAGCTGTCCGACAGCGACGACGACCACCGCGTCGACATCCGCGTGTCCGAGGCCCGAGAGCACAGGACGGAATAGATGTGGCGCAAGAATCCGATGGACGAGGACGCTCCTGTCGCGCACCGAGGGGATGAGACGCAGGCGCAGAAGCTCGACCGCATCAAGCGCGAGCTCTGCGAGGTCCCCACGCTTCCAGGCGTCTACCTTTGGAAGGACCGCGCCGGCGAGGTCATATACATAGGGAAGGCGAAGCAGCTTCGTGCGCGCATGCGCCAGTACGTCAACTTCCAGGACGAGCGCGCCAAGATACCCCTCCTCGTCGAGAAGATCGACTCGTTCGAATACATAGTCGTGGACAACGAGCACGAATCGCTTGTCCTCGAAAAGAACCTGATCAACCAGTACTCTCCCTTCTACAACGCCGACTTCAAGGACGACAAGAGCTATCCGTTCATCGCCGTCACGGAAGGCGACGTGTTTCCAGCCATCAAGTACACGCGTGAGCGGCACAAGCCCAACACGCGCTACTTCGGGCCCTTCACGGACTCCAGGGCCGCGCGCAGGCTCATAGACATAGCGCGCAGGGTGGTCCCCATGTGCTCGACATCGTGCGCCGCATGGCGCGAGATGAACAGGAGGCTGGAATCCGGGGCCAGCGTGGCCGATGCCGCGAGCGCAAACCCCTGCTTCGACGCCCACGTGGGGCTAGGCCCTGGGGCATGCTGCGGGAACGTCACGCCCGAGCAATACTCCGAGAACGTGCGCCGCATCGAACAGTTCCTGTCGGGAAGGCACAAGGAGTTCCTCGACTCCCTGCATGCCGAGATGCGCGAGGCGGCCGAATCGCTGGAGTTCGAACGGGCCTCGCGTCTCAAGTCGCAGATAGAAACCATCGAGTCTCTGGGGGACAGGCAGCACGCGGTAAGCTCGCACGACCTGAACGCAGACGTCATCGGCTTCTTCCGCGAAGAGACGGTGGCCGGTGTGCACGTCTTCGTCATCCGCGAGGGACGCATCATAATCTCCAACGAGTTCGTGCTGAACAAGGGCACCGACGTGCCCGACGAGGATCTTCTCCACAACTTCCTGCTCAGGTACTACGACGCCACCACCTCCATTCCCCACGAGGTGATAGTGCGCGAGCTTCCCGAGGACGTCGATGCGATGCAGGAGTGGCTGACAGAGCGCCTGGCGTCGCCCCACGGCGCCAAGGTGCGCTTCGTTGTGCCCCAGCGCGCCGAGAAGGCTGGGCTGCTCGACATGGCCGAGAACAATGCCCGGCACACGCTGAACAGGTACAAGGTGCGCACGAACTACACGGACAAGCGGCTGAACGACGCGCTGCTCCAGCTGGAAAGCGCCCTTGCGCTCGACGGGCCACCCAAGCGCATCGAATGCTTCGACATATCCACGCTGCACGGGTCGTACACCGTCGCGTCGATGGTGGTGTTCACGAACGGCAAGCCAGACAAGAACCAGTACAGGCGCTTCAAGATCCGCGCCGAGCTGGACGAGGCCAACGACTTCCTAAGCATGCAGGAGGTGATGCGCCGCCGCTACAGGCCAGAAAGGCTCGAAGACGAGCGGTTCGGCAGCAAGCCCGACCTGATCGTCCTCGACGGAGGCAAGCCCCAACTCACGGCAGCCCTTGCGATGTTCGACGAGATGGGCATCGACGACATCCCGATCGTGGGGCTCGCCAAGCGCGACGAGGAGCTGTTCGTGCC
>CAQLOA010000038.1 GCA_948829205.1 uncultured Eggerthellaceae bacterium | reverse complement strand
ACCTTCCATCTAACGATGGTGCGATGACCGCCTGACTCCACCGTGTTCTAATGGCTTACTAACGGCACACTCGTGGAGAAGCGTAAGCCAGCAGGTCCGTTGGCGCTGTTTTGGTCTATTATGTTGCCAGTGGATAATTCCAAACGCGCGGAGGCAGCACTATGAGCAAGCTAAGCAAGCTTCAAACCAGCGTTCGTCTCTCCATCGTCAACCCTAAGTCGGAAAGCAGCTCGGTGTTCGGCCGTGGCATAGCGAACCTCTGCGAAGGCGTGCGGGAGAAAGGCTCCCTTAACGCGGCCGCCAAGTCGATGGGCATGGCGTACAGCAAGGCCTGGCGCATCATAAAGGACACCGAGGATTCGCTAGGCGTCCAGCTGCTGATTCGCGACGGCGCCCACGGCAGCGTCCTTACCAAGGAGGGGTCCGAGCTGCTAGACGTCTACCTTTCGGTCAACGACAAACTCTCGCAGGAAGCCCTCAAACTGTACGAGAAACTCGCCAAGTAGGCAGCCTTCTCCGTCGACGTCCCTGCAAGAGGGACGCTTTCCGCATCCGTCTTCACCTTCGGCCTGCACGGTCGGCTTCGGCGGCTCCTCGCCTTCGAAGCTATGCATGCAGTTGAAGCAGGTAGGCATGTCGGCGAACGTCATCGCGTTGCAGACCGGGCACGCCTTAGTCTCGTCTCGCAGAGCCAATGTGGATCACGTCTCCTTCCTTAAGCCACTCCCCATCCCTTGAGAAGCGTTCCGCCACTAGAGAAGCCTCCTTGCGTCGAATGCGCCTCATGGTCGCCACGTTCCTGTGCACTTCCAAGACGTGCCCGTCGCGCGATATGAAGGCAACGTCCAACGGGTACCGCATTCCGAAGGTATGGACGTCATGGCAAGGAATCAACAGCCTCGTCACGTCGTCGGGGTCCCGGAACAACATCCCGCGCAACCGCTCCTTGGCCGTAGTGGCAAGCTCTAGCGACTCGACGTCGCCGCAGACGTCCATGATCCACCTCGAAGGACGCCGACCCGTACCGTTCGAGGCGCGCCTCCTGCCCGTTTTCCCGCCGCGCACCCGCCCCGCACCTGTGACCGCCATATCCTCCTCCTTCGTCAGGTATGTCTTATACGCAAGACGACAGCCGCCTCTTCGCCGGCTTGAACGCACTCCGCCATAACCCATCTGCAGACCCCTTCCCCCTTCACGAACGTCTCTATGCCGCCTTCGCCGCCCTCGCAGGCCGCCCATCCCTTGGACGCAAGCCTTTCCCTTATGAAGGCCGCGGCGTCATGCGAGTCCCCTTCTCTGAGAAACCATACGAGCTCGAACGATTCGTTCGCTATCGCCTGGTCCATGTCTTCGAGGCCGAAAAGCTCGGCCTCTAGCCACTCTGGAACGTTGTCGCGATCGATCCTCACCATTCCCTCCTTCTCCAAAGCGCCATCGATTCCCAATCCCGACTCGATGGCCTCCCAAAGCCTTCCGACGATCGGGCCGCCGCCGGAAATGCCGTGCGCGTGCACCGTCGCGGACGTCGCGCATGCGACGAGAACCAAGGCCAGCACCGACAGAACCGAAACGGCAGCCCTGCGAAGCCTCGCCTTCGCAACGTCTGGTCCGGCGCGCCCCATCCCCGTCATAAAAGAACTCCTGGCCTGTACGGACTGACCACCATGCGTGATTCGTGCGTCAGCGCGGGCAGCGGCACTCCCAGGACCTCCTGTCTGAGGCCGAGCCCGAACAGGGTCGGATGGAACGTCATGGTCATCGCATACTCCTCGTATCCCCGATGGTCCCTAGACGACGAAACCTCGAACTCGAGGTTGCCATCCGACAGGGATCCCTCTATCGCCGACAGCACCTCCCCGGTGCAGGGACCAGGATCCGCGCCGGCTGCGGGAACGGCGGCGAACGTCCTGACGGCGTTCCTTCCCACTCTGTCGAACTCGGCGCACGCCCCAAAGAACGTGAGCGCATTGCATGCGACGGCTGCGACGACCACGATTACAGGCAGCACCACGCAGAGCTCCACCGTCATCTGGCCGCGGGTGCTGCGGGTTTTTGCCGACACGCGGAAACTCCGCGCAGACGGTCCGCGCTCTGACCGCGCCCTCATCGCCATTCCCTCACTCCGGCAACCGACCCAACCACTCCGCCTATGGCCGCGATGCATTGCCCGACGAATCCTCCGGCGTCGTCCGCGACCGACTGCGGAAGCCCAACCTTCACGGGAATGACAACCCCGCCTACGGGAAACTCGATCTCGGCAATGGTGACCTCGAGGTCGGACACGGCCTGCGTGACGGCTTCAGGGATGCATGACGAAAGGCCGGAAACCGCCCCTGCAGCCTCGGATGCCGAAAGCGCATTCGCCTTGACCTGCCGAAACCGCACGGCGAACGCACCGTCGTCTGCACCTGCGACATGCCCGGTGTTGAGCACCGCGGGCTTCAAGGCGTTCAGGTCGGCCGGTTCGAGCCCTGCGGCGTCCACCACCGCC
Organism: uncultured Eggerthellaceae bacterium; assembly: GCA_948829205.1. GTDB lineage: Bacteria > Actinomycetota > Coriobacteriia > Coriobacteriales > Eggerthellaceae > MGBC163016. The sequence continues at coordinate 7,731 of CAQLOA010000038.1, read as the reverse complement.
TTCAACGCGCCTTCGGCCCACCCTCCAAGCCCGCTTAACGTGCCCGTCGACACCGAGGAAAGCCCCTTGCCCAGGGCGTCCGACAACGCAGCCTGGCCGTTCTCGTAGGCTTTGAGCAGGCCGTTCCAGCAATCCAGTACCACCCGAGCGGCTCCAACCGCCGCTCCCCCGTCCTGCCCGAAGCCGTCCAGCAGCGACGTTATGACTGACGAGCTGTCATCGGCCGCGTCCTCCACCAGTGCAGCCGCGGACACCGCCGCCCGGGCTCCCAACGCGCTTCCACCCGACACGAACATGCTTTCGAAGCCGGTGTCGGCCGCATTCGACGCCGTGTTCACCACGATGCATATGGCCCCTTCCGCGCCTGGAGGCTCTGCAGAAATGCGTCTGCCTCCCATCTCCGACAGCAGCGCACCGATCCTGTCCAGCAGGGGCGTCACCTTCCCCTTCGCCTGCTCAAGCAACGGGTCCATCTTGGTGCGCGCCTGCTGGTAGGCCTCTGCGGCCTGGCGGATCTTCTCGTAATGGTGCTCGAAGCCGTTCGCCACGTTCGTGGAGGCCGATGCCACGTTGCCTATGCTTTCGAGCGAGAACCCGCACGTGACGCATCCTTCGAACCCGCCGGCCTCCAGAGCAGCCACGGTCCCCCATCTGGCGGCCCCGCTGCATGCGGGGCATCCGGCATAGGCATGCATCACGCCATCCGCAGAGACCGGAAACTGCAGCCCGTCGTAGAGCCTAGTCTGCCTGAACTCGTTCACGTTCCGGAACAGCTTGGGAAAGTTCGCCTGGAACGACCCCTCTTCATCTCGCACGAACCCGTCGCGCTCCAGCTCCTCGGAAGCGTACGCGTAGAAGACCGTCCTCAGGTGATAGCTTGCCGCATCTGCCACGCTTCCCGAAGGCTCGGGCTCGCAGCTTCCCCTGAGCCTGTAGTAGGCCTTGGCGCGCTCCAGGGCGACGGAGAACGACCACGCGTCCACGCTCGAATAGGCAGGGTTCTGCGCGGAAGGCATCCACTGGAAACGTCCGGCACGCTCGTATTGGCAGTACCCCGGGGCAGCCCCACAGTCGTGCTCGAACGCCTCGCGCTTGGCCGCATCGGCCTCCTTGGCCGCCTCCTCGGCTGCTGCAGCGTCGTCCCTTATGCCTTGGGCCTCGGACTCGACATCGTCTGACAACTCGGCAAGGCTGCTTCCCAATCCGGCGTCGATCTCCTCCCCTTCCGCCGGAAGGAGGACCGCCACGGCATAGTAGCTGGCCTCCATGGCTCCACGGTCGCAGGCCGACGCAACGCCTGCCGCGCTCGCGGCTGCCAGAAAAGGAAGCATCTTCTGCAGCTGGTTCAGCCCCGACGACGCCTTGTCGGCGAACGCGTCGCGCGCCTTCGCGACCTTCGTTCCCAACGATATCAGCTGCTCGGACACGGGTGCTGCAGGCGGGACGCATGCACACACCAGGCCAATCCCGTAGACCGTGCCGGCAAGCAGCGTCATGGACAGCAGAACGGCATCGCAGGTGCGTACGACCACCATGAATTCGCCCACCTCGCTTTCCGCAGCCAGCGCTGCAGCATCCGCCACCTCTTGAACCTCCGCAGACGCCGAGCCTACCCTGTACAGCTGCGCCCCCGAGAACAGCAGCGACAGGCAGAGCAGGAGGGAGACGGCCATTCCGACGGTGGTGATGCCTTCCTCGTCCCTGAATGTGCATTTTGCATGCGCCGTCTTCGGGGAATGGCCGCGTCCCTCCCCTCTCCCAGGCGTCTTCGCGCTTCTCGTCCTCATGTCGCTCCCAACCACGCTCATATGCCCGTCCAGTTCGAAGGGTCGCGCCCCTCCACCGCCTCATCGACCCAGTCGGGTTGAACCTGCTGCTGCGACTCGACCTGCACCACCAGATTGCCCTGGCCATTGGTCAGCCCCAGAAGCGCCAGCGCGCCATCCATGAGCGGAAGCGGCCTCACCTCCGTGGCGAGCCGCGCCGACGCGACGTTCGACGCCTCGTCCCCCGTCAGCTCTATGACCCACGAACACCCCTCGGAATGCACGTGGAACTGGTCCAGCTGGGGAATCGCGCCCAGTCTGCGCCGGACGAAGTCCTCCGCCAGTCCGACATCTCCCCCGGACGTGGTCGCAAGCAACCTGCAGGCCTCGGAGGCGGCCCCTTGCATCACGACCCTGTCGTACAGAATTATTCCCGGCTGCAGCAGCAACAGCACCAGCAGCACGAGCACAGGAAGCGCGAATGCGGCCTCGACCGTCGACTGCCCACGTTCAGTAGCAGAAGACATCCGCCATTCCCCCTATCGCACCCTGCACGTTGTGCGAAGCCGAGGCGACGGCATGCTGCACGAACATCCCGCCGTCGACGGCGTCCCACAGCATCCCCAACGTCACCACCACGGCCAGCGAAGCGGCCATCACCACCGCGTACTCAACGGTGGACTGGCCCCGCTCGTCCGACCCGAGCCCCATAAGCACGCGACGGAAATGCACGTCCGCAAGCCTCCCACGGTCGAGCCTTCGGGCCAGCGTGCGCCTCAAAGCCCTTGGATGCCGCTCGCTATGGCCTGCCAAAGCTCTTCCAACTTCGGGCGGAAGATGGTTATGGCAAGGATCGCGATGACCACCAACACTCCGACCAGGATCGCGTACTCCGTAGTGCCCTGTCCTTGCCTGCACGCCAGCTTCGCGTGCAGGCGCGCCGCGAACCTCGAGAAGGTTCCCGAGCGCGCGCGGGTTCCCCGGCACCCATCCCCTGCTGACCGCCCTTGCGTAACGGTCGTCGTGCATTCCTGCCCTGCACTTCGTGTTCCTCGACACATCGAATGCCACCTTTCCTGAAACCGTCGCCGTCTTTCCTTCCATTAGAAACCGCCCTGCATAAGTTCGAGCAGGACGGGTCCAAGCACCATCGCGAGCATCGCCGGAAGGATCAGCACCCCGGTGGGAATCATCATCTTCACCGGAGCCTTGGCTATGCGTTCCTCCCGCTGCGACTGATAGACGCTTCGCGCCTCCGCCGCGTCGCTTTCCAGGCTGGCCACCATCGACGACCCGTATCTGATCGACTTGACCACCGTCTCCACCACTCGCGCGAGGATGGCCGAGTCGTAGGTTGATGCCAGGTTGCGCAAGGCCTCGTCGCGCCTGGACAAGCCGCAGCTCCATTGCACGCGGGCGTTCTCCAGCTCGCGCGAGAGCAGCGTGTCGAAATGTTCGGCGTAAATACGCAGGCTGGAGTCGAACGGAAGCCCGCTGCGCATGCCTAAGGCCACCACGTCGAGCATCTCCGGCAGGTGCCGCTCGGCCGCCTGCGCCCTTTCCTTGGCACGCGCCCGCATCGCATGGCCCGGCATGCCGAACCCGACGGCTGCGCCAGCGATGGCCAAGACGGCTGAGAGCTGCACGGAGAAAAGCATCCCTGTGACCAGTCCTGCCGCAGCGCACGTCCCAGCCATCCTGAACCTAGCCTCGTTGAACGCCTGCGGGCTTACCTTGCCCTCCAGCCCAGACAGCCTGGCCAGCGGACGGAACCCCTTCCCTTCCGGGAAGCCCTTCGGTGCGATTCCCCGCCCATGCGTCAGCGAAAGCTCTCGCTCCAGGCGCTCCATCGCGGAAATCAGCCTGTCGCCAACGGATGCATCGGCCTTCTTCCTGCCGTCGCTGCCTTCCGGCGCGATCGACGCCTTATGCCTTCTTGCCCTGGCCCATCCTTCGTAGGCATGCCAGAACATGAATCCACATGCCGCGGCTGCAAGGCACCCGCCTACGACAAGCCCCGTCGCCATGGCGTCCACGTCACACCACCTCGACCTTCAGCACGCGCCGCACGACGAGCACGCCCGCCAGCTGCATCGTCAGGGCCAGGGCCAGCACCGCCAGCCCTGAAACGCTCGAGAAGAACGGTGCCAGGAAGTCGGGGCTCATCAGCGAGAAGAGGGCCACGAGTATGAACGGCATCACCGTCACGATGCTGGCCGACAGCTTCGCCTGCGCCGTCTGCACGCGCAGAGAGCGCATCAGCCTCAGCTCGCCCTCTATCGAGTCGGTAGCTGACTCGAGCACGGGCGCGATGCTGCCACCGCTTTTGTGCTGCACGTCCAATGCCACGGCCACGAACGAAAGCTCGGGAAGCCTAGAGTTGTTGCGCATGGACGAAAGCGCCTCGGCGGTGGTGGCGCCCATCTCGAGCCTGTCGGCCGCCGTCGAAAGCAGGCGGCTCATGTAGCCGTCCGTCTCCCTGGATGCGTCGGCGAGGGTCTGCGAAAGCGAATGGCCCGACCTGAAAGACATGCTGAAGGCGCGCAGCACGTCCGGGATCTCCTCGCGCATGGCCATGTTGCGCCTCTCGTTCCTGTTGCGCACGTAGGCCACGACTCCTGCGAAGGCCATGCATCCCGCGGCAACCCCGAATGCCGCCGAACCGCCGAGCATAGCGCCCATGACCGCAACCGTCGCCGAAGCCGCCAGCAGCAGCGACAGCAGGGCCTCCTTCGAGGCCTCCATCCCACGCTCCTGAAGCAGGATGGCGGCGCTCTGGAAGGCGTCGTCAACGAAGGGGAACGCCTCCAGCAGCTTCCTCGATGGGCGCATCAGCGGACGCACGCCCGCCTTCAGCCTGAAGGCGGCGCGCTCGCCTGGCGTCGATGCCAGCATCGAGGCCACAACCGCACGACGCTCCATGGCTCCGAGGGCACATTCGGCCAGGCATGCCCCCGACGCCATCGCCAGCAACCCGGCAGCCAGAAGAACAAGGGTCATGCTCATCGTCCGAACACCTCGCCTTCCCAGACGTCCAGCTCTTCCACCGGGATTGGAAACGCCGAAGGGTGGGACCTTATCTCCTCGGCAAGCGCCGGGACGCGCCTCCATGCGCCGGCGTCCGAAAACGACTCGCGCTCAAACACCCTCTCGATGGACACCACGCGGTTGCGCCGGTCGTAGACGACCTCGGCGATCGCCTGCAGGAACCTGCTTCCGTCGCCCCCTCTGGAAACCTGCACTATGTAATGGAACGCGTTGCCGATCTGCGCCTCGATCGCATCCACCGGAAGGTTCACCGCATAGCGGACCATCGTGATCATGCGATCGACCACGTCCTCGGGCGAGTTCGCGTGAAGCGTCGTCAGCGACCCGTCATGGCCGGTGTTCATGGCCTGCAGCATGTCCAGAGCCTCGCCGCTCCTGCATTCCCCCACGATGATCCTGTCAGGGCGCATCCTCAGCGCGTTTATCACCAGCTCGCGGATCGTCACCTCGCCGGTTCCCTCCGCGTTCTGCGGACGCGCTTCAAGCCTTACGACGTGGTTCACCTCGTCGAACTTGAGCTCGGCCGAGTCCTCTATGGTTATAACCCTCTCGTCCGGCGACACCAGAAGCGACAGGGCGTTCAACATGGTGGTCTTGCCCGAGCCTGTGCCGCCCGACACCACGACGTTTCGCCTGGCCCGGACCAGCCATCCCAGGAAGCGCATCACCGAGCCATCGAACGACCCTGCGTCGCGCATCTCCTCCAGAGGCATCACCCTGCGCGTGAAGGCACGTATCGTCAGGCATGGGCCGTCCAAGGCTATAGGAGGGATGGCTGCATGCACCCTATGCCCCTGCGGAAGCCTTGCGTTCACCATCGGAGAGCTTTCGTCGATGCGGCGCCCTAGAGGCCCGATGATCCTGTCTATCAGCACCCTGACCTGCTCGTCGCTGTCGAACGTCAGGTCGCTTTTCACCAGCTTGCCGTCACGTTCGAAGAAGATGCTGCGCGAGCCGTTGACCATGATCTCGGTCACGCTCTCGTCGTCCACCAGGCTTTCGACGGGCCCCATTCCGAACATGACGTCTATGAGTTCCTCAACGAGCGCCCTCTTCTCGGCCCCTGAGAGCGCATCCCACTTGGGTTCGGCGAGGGCATGCCTGCACGAAGACCTCAGCTCGTTGCGGGCACGCTGCGGGTTGTCCACCATTATGGCCGCTATGGCCTCGAGCGAAGTCCAGCTGCGGATGTCCTGCCGAAGCTCCTCGACGCCGAGTCTACCGGCCGCAGGCCGCGCGCTCGATGGCGAATTCAGCCCCTCTATCTGACGCACGCGCTCGGTCAGGCTCATGGGAGCACCTCGTCAAGCATCGCGGACACGCTTGCGCGAAAATCGTTCCTGGACGAGGCAAGCTCCTCGGCAAGCCCTGCCCCCAGAAGCTCCTCGACCTCGGCGCCGCCCTCCTTCAGCTCGAACACCTGGGCGCCGTGCATGACGTTCGCTATGTCCATGGCCGTGAACAGCGCTCCGCGCTTGCAGCGGTTCAGCGCGTACACGAAGGACCCCGTGGCTATGCCCAGCCGCAGGCAAAGATCGAGAGCGTGCTGGCACGAGCGGACGGACGACGCCCTCTGGTCCAGCATGAACACCGCACAGCTGCTGCGCTCGAGAAGCTGCGCATGGCTCTCCGTCCAGGTAGACCCCGTGTTGACGAGCACCAACGAAAACTCCGCCGCCAGCAGGTCGAGCAGTTCCGCCAGGTGCGAGCACAGCTCCTCCGACCTTTCCAGGCGCTTTGGCGCCGAAACCAGCGACGGGACGCCGTCCTGCGCCGCCGCGGAAAGGCTCGTCGCGCTCGACGGGTCCTCGAGCGCCTCGTCTATGCTTATCGAAGGAACCTTCCCGAGGGCGTGGCCCATGTCGCCGAACTGCAGGTCGCAGTCGACCACCACCGTCTTGAATCCACGCCGGCTGCACAGGAACGCGGCAGTGGCTGCGACTGCGCTCTTGCCCACGCCGCCGCTTCCGCTCATCACCGAAAGCACGAACGCAGACGGATCCTTCTTCGGAACCATCGGCGGCACCAGCCTGAGCGCCTCGAGCCGCGTAGGGTCCTTTGGCGCTGAGCGCCTGCGCCTTTCGGAATGAAACCTCTCGCAGAACTCCGGCAGCGACAACGTGCCCGTCAGGGCCGCTTGGGAGGCCCGGCTGACGTCCGAACCACTGGGAGAGGCAGCGACCAGATACACGGGAAGCGTGCCGTTGTCGGCCCGCAAGGCCGCGGCCAGGTTGATGGCCGAAACGTCGTCGCTGGACACGATCCACGCCTCGTCGAGCCGCCCCTCCTCGGTCGCAGCCTTCCTTGCGCACTCCCTGGCCTTGGACGCATCGGTCTCGGGAACCAGCCAGTCCACCGAGTCAAGCTGCACGTCGTCCAGCCCAATGAGGCCCGGGTGAAGGATGCTTTCCCTGTCCGCGCCCAGAAGTATCTTTCCCATGTCCGTCCTCCTATCCCTGTGCCGGCTCGGAAGACGGCAGCGCGAAGTAGATCTGCAGGTTCTCGGACGCCGCCACCAGCTCCTCCACGGCGTCAGGCTTCACAGCCAACGTCACCCAGGCGCTTGCCGACCCCGACGAGGCGTCTGCGGCCATGCTCGTGGCCAACACCTGGGCCCTTGCGGCCAGCCTGGTGGTCGTGCTGGGGCCTACCGCGTACACGTCGGCGAACATTCCCGCAGACAACGCGCCGCCCACTGCCTGCACGTCGCGGGCAGGAACGCTCACGGCCACTAGCCCGGACGGCACGTCGACTTCGGACGCGTCGAACCCGAAACGCGATGCGGACACCACTTCGCCGGCCAGTATCGTCGATCCGGCCTGTTTCCCCACCGCGTCCTTCTTCTCGGTGACCGCGCTTGCGGGAAGCAGCGTGGCCACCCAGGTCCGCATCTCCACGTCTCCATCCAGTATCGTCT
>CAQLOA010000037.1 GCA_948829205.1 uncultured Eggerthellaceae bacterium | reverse complement strand
TCCTCGAACCCCGTCTCCGCCAAAACCCGCACCGCAGCCTCGCAAGCGGATTCGCCGCGGACGCTTCCGCCCTTCAGAGTTAGTTCGAGGCGACGACGCGTCGGAGCGAGCCGTTCCCGGCAACTCCTAAGAGTTTTGCACCTCGAGCAGCTTGTTGCGAAGGTCCGTCTCGATGCGTTGCATCTCCACCTCGGCTTCTGCGCGTTTCTGGCGGCCCTCCTGCTGGATCTTCACCACCTCGTCGAAGGTGCGGATCAGCGACTCGTTCGTCTTCTGCAGCGTCTCGATGTCGACGATACCACGCTCGGACTCGCGGGCCACCTGCACGGTGGACGTCTCCAGCATCTCAGCGTTCTTCTTCAGCATGTCGTTGGTCAGCTCGCTGACGGCGTTCTGCGCCTTCACGGCCTCGGTGGCGTTCGCGATGCCCAGCGCCAGCACCATCTGGCTCTTCCACAGCGGGATGGTGTTCACGATGGTGGTCTGGATCTTCTCGATCATGGTGATGTCGTTGTTCTGCACCAGGCGGATCTGCGGCGCCATCTGCAGCGATATGGTGCGCGTGAGCTCGAGGTCGTACAGCTTCTTCTCGAAGCGCGTGCAGCGCTCGTCGAGGTCGCGGGCGGCCTGGGCGTCCTCGGGGCGGCCGCTCTGGGCGGCCTTCGCCTTCAGCTCGGCGAGCTCGCCGGAGCGGATCTCGGCCAGGCGCTTCTTGCCGGCCAGGATGTACATCGTCAGCTCCTTGAAGTACGCCAGGTTGTGCTCGTGCATCTTTTCCAGCGTGGCGTTGTCCTTCATGAGCTGCATCTGGCGCTCCTGCAGCGACTTCACGATCTTGTCGACGTTGGCCTCGGCCTTGTCGTAGCGCGTGCGCATCATCTGGATCTTGTTCGCGCCGCGCTTGAAGAAGCCGAAGAGGCCCTTCTCCTCGGTTGCGTCGAAGTTCTTCAGCTCGGCCACGACGCCCGACACCAGGTCGCCTATCTCGCCGAGGTCCTGCGTGCGCACGCTTGCCAGCGCGCTTTCGGAGAAGTCGGTCAGCTTCTTCTGCGCGCCCACGCCGTACTGCACTATGAGGTTGCTGTCGTTAAGGTCGATCTGCTTCGAGAACTCGTCGACCATCTTGCGCTCCTCTGCGGAAAGCGCTTCCTCGGCCGCCGCCTCGTCCATCTCGTCGCCGGCCGGGCTCTGCGGAACCACCAGCTCGACCTCGTCAACCCCGGCGAGCGCGTCCGTCACCGGCTCGGGCACCAGCGTGAGCTGGGGCGTGGGGGCCTTGCCGAAATCGTCTTGCATCGTCATTTCGTGTCCTTTCCTTCGAAGGCGCCCTCGACGAGGCCTTCCTGTGCGAGAACGGTGTGCAACACCGAGATGTCGGTGGAAACGTCCCAGGTCATGTCCTTGAATATGGAATCGAGCAGCCGCTCGAAGGCGACGGACAGCACGTCCAGAGTCTCTTCGATCTCATGCTTGGCGGAGGCTATGTTCTCGCCCTGCACGGGCTGAGCGTCCAGGTCGGCGTAGGCGTCGAGCAGCTTCACCGTGGTGGGCAGGTAGTAGTCCATCAGCTTCTGCAGGTCGCCGATGACCTCGGGGTGCTGCCCGGCGTACTCGAATATCTTCCGGACCACCGTCTCGATCTGGTGGATCTTCCGCGTGATTTCCGGGTCGGGAATCTGACCGTTGATGGCACGTATGCGCTCGACGTAGGCGTTGCCCTTGGCGAGGAGCTGCTGCTGTTCGCGCGAGAGCCGCACGTCGGCGTCGGGCGTGGCCTCGCGCGTCAGGCGGCGCATCTTCTCCTGCTCGGCCTGGCGGCGCTCGAATTCCACGCACTGGCTGTATGCCTCGTCGGTGACCATCAGCTGCGTCTCGGACGCGTTCAGGTGGCCTTGCGTGAACATGCCGGCCGAGATCATCTTCTTCAGGTCCTTCACGACGTCGTCGCGGCTGCGGCCGGTCATGCGCGAAAGCGTTGCGACGTCGCACGCCTGGTTGGTGCCCAGCAGCCTTTTGTACTTGAGGAAGCGGTCGGCGAAGCCGATCTTGCGCACGCCGGCCACCAGCATGGCGACGCTTCCCCCCAGAAGGGCCAGCATGGCTGCGGCTACGGGAACGAACCCGCTTCCGACGAGCGCTGTGCCTACTAGGGTGGTGACGGCGCCGCCCGCGAAGGCGAGCCCCAGCACGGTGCCTCCGAATGCGAGGCCGACGCCTGCGGCCTTGGTGCTTCCACCCTTGGCGAAGCGCCACTTCACGGCGTTGAGGGCCTCCTGCTGCTGGCGGCGCGCCATGGCCGCCTGCTGGCGCTGCTGATACATCATGGCTGCCTGCTGCCGCTTGCGCGCGTCGGCCTGTTGACGCGCGTTCCCTTCGACGGCCTTCTGCTGCGCGGCCTGCTGGGCGCTCGCCAGACCGCGCCCAATTGCGTCGGTGGCCGCGTTTATGCCCTGCTCGACGGTTTGGCGCAGCGCCGTGTAATCCTGGTTCGCGATGGCGTCCTGCACTGCGTCGCGAATCTGGTCGCCTATGTTCCCTTGTTGACTCATCTGCGTACATTCTACCCCGTGTTCGCCGAGCCTCCGTGCTGATTACGTTAAACTTTGGGCAACACCCAAGCGCACGGAAAGGCGAAAGATGAAAGCTATCATCCCTGCAGCCGGACTCGGAACAAGGTTCCTTCCCGCAACGAAGGCCATCCCGAAGGAGATGCTCCCCATAGCGGACAAGCCCGTCATCCAGTACGTCGTGGAGGAAGGCCTCGCCTCCAACGCCGACGAGGTGGTCATAGTGAACTCGCGCACCAAGCAGGCGATCGAGGACCACTTCACGCCCGACCCCGACCTGGTGGCCCACCTGCGTGGCAAGGGAAAGGGCGTGTTGGCCGACGCAGTGGAGCACGCCGGTTCGCTGAACGTCGGATTCGTCTACCAGGACGAGGCGCTGGGGCTTGGGCACGCGATACTCTGCGCCAGCCAGAAGGTGGAAGGCGAAGGCTTCTACGTGCTTCTGGGCGACGTCATAGTCCCCGAGTGCAACATGCTTCCCGCCATGCAGGCGGTGTCGGACGCGCATGGCGGCGCGTCGGTGATCGCAGTCATGCCGGTACCGGACGAAGAGGTCAACCGCTTCGGGATAATATCCGGCACCGAGGTGGAAGACGGCGTGTGGAAGGTGGACGGGCTGGTGGAGAAGCCCGCGCTTGCGGACGCCCCCACGAACCTGGCGGTGTTCGGCCGCTACCTTCTGACGCCGCGCGTGATGGAGCTGCTGGAGGACGTGAAGCCCGGCGTGGGCGGCGAGATCCAGCTGACCGACGCGCTGGACGCGCTGCTTCTGGAGGAAGAGATGTACGCGCTGGTGATCGACCCGGCCGACGGCCTGGACAGTGGCACCATTCCCAACTGGCTCGCCGCGAACGAGGCCCTGGCGAAGTAGGGAACGCGCCATCGCGTGCCATTGGAACGCATCCAATGGCACTCCCCTCACGATAGGAGCAATCATGTTCTCGCCGGCTGACTTTTCCGACCTGCCCGAGTTCGGCGCCGGACACTACACCGACCCGGAAGCACTCACGGGATGCACCGTGTTCGTCGCGCGCGGCGACTGCGCCGAGGGCGTGACCTGCGCAGTGGACGTGCGTGGAGGCGCCCCGGCAACCCGCGAAACCGACCTGTTGCGCCCCGAAAACATGGTGCAGAAGGCCAACGCCGTGACGATAGGCGGCGGATCGGCGTTCGGGCTGGAAGCCGCCTGCGGCGTCATGGAGGAGCTGGCCGAGGGCGGCATGGGCTTCGCGCTCGCTGGCCTACATGTGCCCATCGTGCCCGCTGCGTGCCTGTTCGACCTGCCCGTGGGAAAGCCGGCGTGGCCCGACAAGGCCGCAGGACGCGCCGCTTGCCGCGCTGCGCTGGAATTCGACGGGGCTGACCTGGAACAGGGCGTCGTAGGCGCGGGCACGGGCGCCACGGTGGGCAAGATGGGGCTGCCCGAACAGGCCATGAAGTCAGGCTTCGGATGGAGCGGCCTTCGCATGGGCGAGCTGGTGGTTTTGGGCTGCGTCGCCGTGAATGCGCTGGGCAACGTGGTGGCCGAGGACGGAAGCTGGCTGGCGGGAACCCGCGACGCCGAAGGAGGCGTGATGAACCCGCTCGTAGCCGCCGCACAGGCAATGGCCGCGGGAGGCGCCGTTGCATCGGCCGCCGATGCCGAAGGCGGCGTGAAGAACACCACGCTGGGCGTCGTGTTGACGAACGCAAAGCTTTCCAAGGCGCAGGCTACGAAGGTCGCGCAGCAGGCGCAGGACGGCTACGCCCGCGCCATCAAGCCCGTGCACACCACGAGCGACGGCGACACCATATTCGTGATGGCGTCGGGCAAGGTGGACGCGCTTCCCGACATGGTGGGAATCATGGCCGCCAACGCCATCGAGGCCGCCATCAGATCCGCCGTCAGGCACGCGGCACTCTAGCGCGGGGCGAAGGTCATGGCAGAGGTTCCCCTGCATAGGCAGTTCGCAGGCCAGGCGCGCCTGGTGCGCCTGCTTCTGTGGCGCATAGGAGACTCCACCGACATCGACGAGTGCCTTGCCGCGGCCCGGTCGGCCGGCATGATAGGCGCCGACGACGAGGCGTTTTTGCGCAAGGCGCTTTCCATGGAGGAGGGCCAGCGCGAAGGGTCATCCGTCGGCCAGGTGGCCGAGCTTCCGGTGGGCAAGGACACGATCGTGCGCCTGCGGCGCTGCGTGGACAAGCTCAACCAGGCCGATTCGGCATAGGGCCGGGCCTGCAGCCTTCGGCTATTTCGCTGCCTCGTAGCCCTTGCGCTCGACCAGCTCGGTGGCCGTGGCCAGGCAGCTTTTGGGGTTGCGCTGGAAAGCGCTGACCATCTCGCACAGCTCGTGCACGTCAGTGGGAAACAGGTAGCGGTCCAGGTCTACCTGGTCGAGGAACCCGTGACGCACCATCGACTCCAGAAGCTCGATAAGCGGGTCGTAGAACCCGTCGACGTTAAGCAGGTAGCATTCCGCGACGTCGAGCCCCAGCCGAATGCACGACATGATCTCGCTTATCTCCTCCAGCGTGCCGATGCCGCCCGGAAGCGCCACGAACACGTCGGCCAGCTCGATCATCTTGGCCTTGCGCTCGGCCATGGTGTCCACGACCATCAGCTCGGTCAAATTCTCCTGGGCGACGCCTGCGTCGATGAAGAACTGCGGCTCGACCCCGTAGGCGCAGCCGCCGGCGGCCATCACCTCGCGGGCGATGGCGCCCATGATGCCCACGGCGCTGCCGCCGTAGACCAGGTCGTTGCCGCTCTCCCCTATCCAGCGCCCCAACTGCACCGCGGCTTCGCGGAAGCAGGGGTCGTCGCCGGGGGTCGATGCGCAGTAAACCGCTATCTTCATGCCTTAGGCCTTCCCTTCCACATAGGCGCGTCCGAGCGCCAGGTACGTGCTCGGCGGGTACACCTCGCCGCGAGCCTTGGGGTCGACGCCGGCCGCCTCGAACATCGCAGGCAACCTTTCGACCGCTTCCCCTTCGCCTCGGCTTGCGAAGTACTGCTTGCACGAGTTCGCGATGGTCTTGCGGCGCGCGAAGAACGCTGCATCGGCCATGCGGCACGCGGCCTTAACGGCCTTCGGCGACGCAGGGCCTTCGACTCGGTCCAGCCGCAGCACGGTGCTTTCCACGTGCGGAGGCGGCATGAAGTTGCCCGGCCCTACGGAAAACGAGTCTGCGGGCTCGGCGTACATGGCCAGCTTCACGGTGTAGGCGCCGTAGGCCTTGGTGCCGGGCGTGGCCGCCATGCGCTCGGCAACCTCGCGCTGCACCATCACGGTGGCGCTCCCAAGGCTGGACATGTCTTGGAAGCAGCCCAGCACGACGGTGGCGGCGACGGCATAGGGCAGGTTCGCCACGAACTTGCCGGGCGCAGCCGCTCCCACGGTCACGGCGGCCTCCGCCACGTCGGCTGCGGTCACGTCGAGCGCGTCCTTCTCGATCAGGGCGAACCTTCCCCAGAAAGCCGAAAGCGTGTCAGCCAGCACGGCGGGCAGCGACGGGTCGCGCTCGACCGCCACCACGGCGCGCGCGTTAGCAAGCAGCGCGTAGGTCAGCGTACCGATGCCGGGCCCCACCTCCAGCACGACGTCGTCGGGCCCGACCTCGGAGAGCTGCAAGATCTTCCCCACCACCGCGTCGTTCACCAGGAAGTTCTGCCCGAGCGACTTCTTCAGGCTGAACCCGTGGCGTTTAAGCACCTCGCGCGTTGCGCCGGGCGTTGCAAGGGGCGACGCGCTAGTCAAGCTCGCACTCCCTGCCGTCGGCGACGATGTCGCCGGCTTCGTCGAAGCACCCCATCCAGTCGACCACGCGTTCCAGCTTGAAGCCAGCCACGCCGAACGCCGAACGCACGACGCCCACAAGCGGGTCGAACCCGTGCGGATCTCCCCCTTCGCGCACCACGTGCAGCGTGCACGGGCGACGCTCCTTCGTGCGTTCGCGCAGGTTCGACCAGAAGTAGGGCTGCATGCGGTCGAGCAGCGCCTTCAGCTGCGCGGGCGCGCCCGAGAAGTACACCGGAGACACCACGATCAGCTCGTCGGCGGCATCCAAGTGCTTGCGCACCTCGGCCATCTCGTCGCCGATGACGCACTGGTGCGCCGAGGCGTCGCTTCGAAACACAAGGTTGCACTGGGCAAGCGGGTCGCCCTTCTCGGGAATCTCCGGGTAGGCCTCGTCGTCCTTCAGCAGTGCCTTGCGGCAGGCGTCGCAACCTACGCATGGCGCGACGTCAACGCTGGACACGGCAACCACCGACACGCCATCCTCGGGGCATTCGTCTATGCATGCCTCGAACATCTCGTCTGCCAGCGTCGCGCACCTGCCGTCGGAGCGAGGCGACCCAACCACTATCGTTCTATGCATCTTCCTGCCAATCGGTCGGTGGGCGGTCCAGAAGCCGCAGGGCGTTCTCGTAGGTCTGCGTGAGGAAGGATCGGCGCGCTTCGTCCTCGTCGCCGACGTAGACCACAGCGGGGGCGGCGTCGCCGCGGAGCAGGTAGTCGTGCAGGCGCTCGGCCGTGAAGATGACGTGTGCCGGCTCGCAGGTGGTCCCACGGAACGGCTCGGGCGCCATGAAGGGCGAATCCGTCTCGGTGAGCAGGCGGTCGAGCGGCACCAACTTGGCGGCCTCGCGCACGTCGTCCAGCTTCTTGAAGGTGAACGCGCCTCCGAACGCGACGTAGCATCCCGCTTCCACCCAGCGGCCGACCTCCTTGGCGTCGGACGTGTAGCAGTGAAGAAGGGTGCCGGCGCAAGGCCAGCCTTCCTCCCGCATTATGGCGAACGCATCGTCGAACGCCTCCCGCACGTGCAGCACGACGGGAAGCCCCGCCTGCTTCGCAAGCTGCACCTGGCGGCGGAACGCGTCCTTCTGCGCCGGACGCGGGGAATGGTCGTAGTGGTAGTCAAGCCCTATCTCGCCGACGGCGCTCACGCGCGCATCGTGCAGCAGTTCCAGCAATTTCCTTTCCATGGCGTCGTCGAAGCTCTTCGCCTCGTGGGGATGCACGCCCACGGCGATGCGCGTCTTCGGAAGCGAGTTGTGACCCTGGCCGCAGATGCGTGTGGACATGTGGCGCATCAGCACCTCGCCCCGCAGCCTCCAATCGTCAAGATTCTCGAAGGTGGACACGTCGTTCGCCGGATCGACCATGGCCTCCAGGAAGCCGACCTTGTGCACGCCTGCGCGCGCCAGGGCGAGGCCCGGGTCAGGCAGCATGTCCAGGTGCGCGTGGGTGTCAGCGACAGGCACGAACGTCTCGGGGGCGTCGACTATGGGCCACTCGCGCCCGTGCTTCTTCGGCTTGCGCCTGAAGTACTCGTCCTGGAAGATAGGCTCTTCGTCGCTCACGGGCTATTCCATGTCAAGGCTGATAGCATCGACGTCAAGACGTGGGAACAGCGGGTCGCCGATTTCCACGTGGTTGCCTGCAGGCAGGCCGCCCCACTTCGTGGCAGATTCGATGTCGTCCACGGCGAACACGTCGCCCAGGCCCAGCCGCGAGAACACCTCGGCCGAGGTGTTCGGCATGAAGGGCGCCAGATACGCGGCGATGATGCGGATGGCCTCCAGCGAGTTGTATATGACAGCGGCCAGCTCGCCGGCCTTGGCCTCGTCCTTCGCCAGGTTCCACGGCGCGCTGTCCTCGACGTACAGGTTCACCCGCGCGGCGAGCTTCTGCACGGCATGGATTGCGGCCGTGAAGTCCACGAGCGCCATTGCCTCGTCGTATTCCACGTACAGCGCGTCGGCCATGTCGCGCAGCGGGTTGTCCTTTACGGCCTCGGCGTCGGCCGGCGCCTCGGGCACCGCGGAATCGAAGTACTTCTTGGTCATGCTGGTGACGCGCGACACCAGGTTGCCCCAGGTGTTCGCCAGCTCGTTGTTGTACACCTGCACCATGCGCTCCATGGAAATGGAGCCGTCTGCGCCGAACTGCACGTCGCTCATGAAGTAGTAGCGGTAGGCGTCCACCCCGAAGATGGCCACCAGGTCGGCCGGGCGCAGCGCGTTGCCCTTCGACTTCGACATCTTCTCGCCCTTGGTGAGCAAAAAGCCGTGGCCGAACACCGTGTGCGTTATGGGAAGGCCTGCAGCCATCAGCATGGCCGGCCAGATGACGCAGTGAAAGCGCGTGATGTCCTTGCCGACGAAGTGGTACTGCATGGGCCAGCGGCGCTCGAACTCGTCGCCGCGCGAGCCGTCGCCACCGTCGGCTTCGGCGTTGGCATAGCCGATGCCGGTGATGTAGGCGATCAGCGCGTCCGCCCACACGTAGGCCACGTGGTCCTCGTCGAAGGGAAGCGGCACGCCCCAGTCGAAGGTGGAGCGCGATATGGACAAGTCCTTCAGCCCGCGCTCGACGAACGAAACGATCTCGTTGCGGCGCGTCTCGGGGCGGATGAACTCGGGGCGCTTCTCGTACAGCGCCAGCAGCTTGTCCTGGAACTCGGACAGCTTGAAGAACCAGTTCTCCTCGCCCGACGCCATAAGCTGCACGGGGCGCTTGCAGTCGGGGCAGACGAACTCGCCGTCCTCGTTCTTCTCAAGGTCGGACTCGGCGTAGTACGTCTCCTCGTGCACGCAGTACCAGCCCTCGTAGCTGCCCTTGTACAGGTAGCCCTTGTCGTAGAGGTCCTGCCAGAACTTGCGCACGCTGCGCTGATGCCGCGGCTCGGTGGTGCGCACGAAGTCGGTGTAGGAGATGTCGAGCATGTCCCAGGCCTCGCGGAAGGCCGGCTCCATGGAGTCGCACCAGGCCTGCGGCTGCATGCCCTTGTCGGCCGCGGTGTCGGCCACCTTCTGCCCGTGCTCGTCCATGCCGGTGACGAACGCGACGTCGTAGCCGTTCATGCGCTGGTAGCGGGCGACGGCGTCAGCCGCGATGGTGGTGTAGGCGGTGCCCAGGTGCGGCGCGGCGTTCACGTAGTAGATGGGCGTCGTGATGGAATAGGTACCCTTGGGATGTGGCATGAAAGTTCTCCTGTGACGTAAAAAGGCTGCGACTCATTATAGCGAGCCGCAGCCTATTGCATCAGGCGTTGTGAAGAATGCGAGGAGCGAAAGCCTACAGGTCTTCCTCGCTGTCGACGAGTTCGACGTGGCCGTGGTCGTGCTCGGAGATGTCGGACACCGGCTTCTCGAGGCCTTCGATCTTGATGCCGTTCTTCTCGGCGTAGTCCCAAAGCGCCGCGTGGATGGCCTCCTCGGCGAGGAGCGAGCAGTGCACCTTGACGGGAGGAAGGCCGTCGAGAGCCTCCATGACCGCCTTGTTGGTGACCTCCAGCGCCTCCTGCACCGTCTTGCCCTTGACCAGCTCGGTGGCCATCGAGCTGGTGGCGATGGCCGCGCCGCATCCGAAGGTCTTGAACTTCGCGTCGCGGATGATTCCGTCGTCGTCGATGTCGAGGTAGATGCGCATGATGTCGCCACAGACGGCATTGCCCACCGTGCCGCAGCCGCTCGCGTCCTCTATCTCGCCTACGTTTCTAGGGTTCGTGAAGTGGTCCATGACCGCGTCACTATATTGCATAGCCATTGCTTTACCTGCTTCCTAACGGATTGGTCTTGTTTATGCGTGGACGTTCTTCATGCCGTCGGCCGCATAGCCGGCGATGATGCTGTCGTAGTTGCCGTGCTTGAAGTCCTCATACAGGGGGCTCATCATGCGCAGGTTCTCGATCGTCGCCACCAGCGAGTCCACCATGTAGTCGATGTCCTCCATGGTGGTGTCGCGCCCGATGGTGGCGCGCAGCGAACCGTGCGCTATCTCGTGGGGCAGCCCGATGGCCAGCAGCACGTGCGACGGGTCAAGCGAGCCCGACGTGCAGGCGCTTCCCGAAGACGTGCAAAGCCCCTTTGCGGCCAGCTGCAGAAGCATGCCCTCGCCTTCGATGAACTCGAAGGAGAAGTTGACGTTGTTGGCCAGGCGGCTTTCCCAGCTGCCGTTCAGCTTGCTGTGGGGAATCTCTTCCAGGATGCGCTTGATG
>CAQLOA010000036.1 GCA_948829205.1 uncultured Eggerthellaceae bacterium | reverse complement strand
TCCCAGGCCTCCCCGGAGGCGCCCGCCGCAAGCGCGACGCGCGCGCCCTCGCGCACGTCCTGGCCCGCGGCCAGCGCGTCCACGCTCTCCACGGTGCCCGCGCACGCTATGGTCTTGAGTTCCGTGGCCGTCCAGAGGGCCCCCCTGGCGACGGTGGTGCATCTCTCGTCCACGGATATGGACGCGCCCGCCCCTCCCGGGACGGCCAGCAGCGTCGCGCCCCCGTCTGCGTACAGCAGCCCGGAGGAACGTCGCTCGTAGGCAACGCCATAGAGCGACCGGCGCGGCAAGTGTTGGCTGCTTTGCAAGGGAGCGGCTCGTAGAGACGCGACGCAAAGCCAGGCCAGCACGCAGCCGTGACGCATCCGCTCATCGATTTTCGGCCAATTCGGCCCAATCAGGCCCAAAAATTAATACTTAAACGAGGATAATCGACATGCTGATGCCTCGAATCCGGCTCAGAAGACGCGCCTCGCATCCGAATTCGTATATCCCTATGCACCACCACGACACTTGTGCAGTAAATGTCGGGAAGGACACAGCGCGGCACAAATGGGATGCGCACCGGGCAATTTCGCGTATAATCGACCGAGTAGCAAACCCAACAGGCAAAACAGCTGCTGCACAACCAGGAAAAGGAGCATTTACATGAAGGCAATAAGCAAGGTAGTCGCGGTGCTTGCAGTCAGCGCGCTGGCGTTCGGCATGTTCGGCTGCTCTAGCAATTCCGGCACGACCACCACGAACGCCGACGAGGCGCAGACTTACACCAGCGAGGAAATCGGCGCCTCCGACATCACCGTCGAGAAGAGCGGCTATTCCGAGGTCTCGCAGACCACCATCGACGCCGACGGCAACGAGGTCCAGGTTCCCGCCATCGACTTCGCGTTCCTCGTGAAGAACAGCAACGCCGGCTACGTCGCCCAGAACGTTCCGTTCAACGTGAACGGCTACAACGCCAACGGCGAGATCGTCTTCAGCGGCGGCGCCACCTGCATGTACGTCTATCCTGGCATCGACACCGCCGTTTCCGGCACCACCACCATCTCTCCTGCCGAGGGCGTCGACACGACCATCGCCGAGTTCACCGTCGAGCCGCTGATGTCCACCGTCGAGTGGCTGAAGACCGGCCTTTCCGACTCTGAAATCGCCAGCATGTTCACGGTCGAGAACGCAACCGCCGAGCGCACCGAGACCGGCCTGAACGTCAGCGCCACCGTCACGGGCGACCTCGCCGATGGTGACAAGATCTACAAGGTTGCCGACCTCGAGAACACCCTCGAAGGCCACTGCATCGCCATCTTCACCGACGCCGACGGCAACATCGTCTTCGGCAGCGACTCCACCAACGTGCTCATCGACCAGACCACGCTCGACAGCATCAAGTCCACCGAGGGCGGCGACGCGGCCCCGCTGAACAACGTGTCCATCACGATCTCCGACGCTCCCGAGTACGCGGACTTCCAGATCTACGTGATGCCCGGCCTGTAAGCCGACATCAGGTTGCGCGGTCACCCGGCCGACGCAGGCTCCATACCGATCGAACAACGGCTGCGGATTCCGCGGCCGTTGTTTTTATGTGGCGAGAAACCCCGCCTTGCTGGTTGTTCTATACTGTTATAGCCCTTTGACGCCTGCGTTCCGCGTGCTCGACCCGCATGCTCGAACCCGGCAAGGGCCCGAAGGCGGAACCAAACGCACTGAGAGGCGAACATGAAAACATTGTCCAAAATCGCAGCGATCGCCGCTTCGGCAGCCCTGGTGCTGTCGGCGTTCGGATGCTCTTCCACGCAGGCCTCCTCGGCGTCCACCACGCCAGGGTTCGAGGCCCAGGACATCCAGGTCAACGAGCCGGGCTATGCCATAACCGACGAGGGCAAGCTCCGCTATGCTTTCGTCGCGGTCAACCCCAACGACGGGCATGTGGCCCAGGACGTGATATTCACGATCGAGGCCTACGACGCCAGCGGCTCGATGATCGCCGGTGGCGGCGAGACCATCTCCATGCTCTATCCGGGCGTCGAGACCCCAGGCGCGGGCGAGGCCGACCTGTTCTCGTCCAGCACCAAGACGCCTGAAGTGGCCAGCCTGTCCATCGTCCCCATGATGGACTCGGTCACCTGGTCCGACACCGACGTGACCAACGACCAGATCGAGTCCGCCATGGAAATCGTCAGTCCACACATGTCGACGTCCGACGACGGAAGCATCGCCATCAACGCGGGAATCAAGCTGAAGGCCGAAGGCGAAGGCCAGCCCCTGTCCGGGAAGGACATAGAAGTTCGCGCCATCGCGCTGCTGTTCGACAAGTCGGGAAGCGCCCTGTGCGGAACCGAGCCGGCCGCGCTCACGCTTAACGCAAACGGCGATGCCTGCCAGTTCGAAGCCACCATTCCCAACGCGCCCGAATACGGCGAGTGCAACCTGTACGTCACCCCCGACGTGCTGCTGTAAGGCCTGGGGCCTGCGGTGCGTTCGACCTGGCCTCTTGCCGTCGTTGGCGGCGCCATGGGACCGGCCGCGCCCCATCGCCTGCCGTATGCAGCATGCGAACCCGACCGTTTTCCCGAAGTCCGGCCCCTATTCCGACCCTTGTCGTAAGGAGCGAACGTGATCTACTGCCCGCAATGCGGAAACCCCAACTTCGACGATGCCAACTACTGCGACACCTGCGGCGAACCGCTGATATCCGCCGAGGAGTATGCCAAGATGCGCAACGCCGCCGAGATGCAGCAACTGCTCGAGGCGCAGCGTCAGCAACGCGAGGCGGCTGCCTACAACAAGGCATACCGCAAGGCGCAAAAGGATGCGAAGAAGGCGGCGAAGTCGCAGGGCGTACAAGGGCAGGGGAGTGCCGCCAGCGCCGGACCCGCCAACGGACAAGATGCCGCCGCGTATGCCGCTCAAGGGGCCGCTGATGTCGCGTCTGCCGCGGCATCGAACGGGCCCGTTGCCGGCGCGTCCGCACCAGGCACATCCGATGCCGCCGCATCCGATGCCGGCTTCACGGTATACAAGCACGGATGCCTGGCCCAGGCCTGGGACGACATCACCGAAAGCGAGGGCTGGGTCAAGCGCATGCTGCTTCTCGGCCTGGTCAACATGGTGCCTATCCTGAACTTCTTCGTGGAGGGCTTCGCCATGCAGTGGGCTCGACAGCTTCCTCTCGACAAGGTGGAAGGCATGCCGACGAAGATATTCCGCGACGGCGCGTTCCTGCAGGGTTTCTACGCCTTCGTCATCGCGCTGGTCGTCGGGGTGGTGTCCGGCGTCGTCGCAGGGGTGCTTGGCTTCGTGCCGGTGCTTGGAGCCCTGGTCGGGCTGGCGGTCGCGCTTCTGCTGTCCATGTTCAAGACGCTTTCGGTCATGCGCGTTGCCATCTCGCAGAACCTGGCGCCTGGCTTCGACGTGAAGGCCATATGGAAGGCCGTCTTCACGAACCGCTTCGGCAAGCTGTTCTGCGCCACGCTGCTGCCTGGAATCATCGTAGGCGCGGCAAGCGCGTTCGTCTGCGGCTCGGTGCTTGTGGTTTTCGGAATGAACAGCATTGCGTCGTTGGTGGACAGCATCCAGTATGCGCAGCAGATGGAGCAGATGGCGCAGATGAACCCGATGATGCAGATGTTCGGATACGGGAACCCGTGGCCTTCGGTGGTCAGCCAGGCGATGGGGCTCGTGCCGCTGTTTTTCGTGGTGTACCTGATCGCCATGTTCCTGGCGGCCCTTTCCTCGGTGCTCACGCTGCGCGCCACTTCGCACTACGTCACCCGCTATCAGCACGACTGGTCGCAGGCGGTTTTATGAAGAAAATGTAAAGTCTAGAAGATTCCTAGACTTTATTGTTGCATCCTAGGAAAAGTTTACCTACTATAACTTCTATCGAAGCCGAGCCGTCCAACCCCCTCGAATGAGAACACGGCAAAGGCGACGATACCTCCTCTCTTTTGCATTCTAGGCTTGCTGCCTCCCTCATCTGGCAAGCCTGCAGGAAGGCCCCCTACCTCCGGGGGCCTTTCTGTGTTCTCGAGCGCATGCCGCGCTTGCAACGCCGCATTGCCTACGCCCTGCTAAACTTGTGGAACCTGTTCATTCACGCCCACGACGATCGGCAGGAAACATGGCAGACATCCAGCTCCGCTTCCATAACGACATGCTCGTGCTTTCCACTCCAATATCGCCCCAGCTCGAACGCATCGGCATAGACTCCGCCCGCGACAACGAGCTCACGCTTCTGCTGGAGCCCGAGGTCATGAGCGAGATCTACGCCCTCGAATCGGCTGCTGGTGCACAGTGCGCCGTTGCAGACACCGCCTTCATGACGCCGGCGCGCCTCGCACGGTCGAACATGAAAGGAAGCGCCGACAAGCTTGCCGAAAGCGCAATCGCGGTCGCGTCCGAAAAGAGCCCGCAGCACGTGCTAGTGGAGATAGGCCCGTGCGGGCTTCCGCTTGATGCTTCGTCGAAGGACTCCCTGAACGAGAACCGCGACCAATACTCGCGTGCGGCGAAGAGCTTCACCGCGCTCGATCCGCTGTTCGACGCCTTCTTCCTCAACGGGTTTGCAAGCTGCACCGACCTCAAATGCGCGCTCATGGGCCTGCGCAAGGTCACCGACAAGCCCGTCTTCGCGTCCGTCGACCTGGCGGGGGACGACGGGACGCTTGGCGGAAAAGGCCGCGAGACCTTCGCCCAGGCGATACAGGTCATGGCCGAATACGGCGCACAGGTTGCTGGGTTCCAGACTGCAGCTGCCCCCGACGTTGCGGCGGCGTTCGTCGAAGAGGCTGGCCGCCTGTCGCCGCTGCCCGTTCTCGTCCAGTTACAGGTGGCCAAGGTCGACCCCGAGCAGAATGCGCCCACCGACGCCAATCCCTACTTCGAGCCCGATGCGATGATCGAAGCCGCCGACCGGGTGAGGGCCGCAGGTGCCCAGTTCCTGCGTGCCACGGGAAACGCCACGCCGTCCTACACGGGAGCGCTTGTGGCTGCGACGATAGGCGACAGCGTGGTGCGCACGAAGCCGCTCGAAGGCTTGCCCCAGGCCTCCTTCGAAGACCCCGACAAGCTTGCCGACATCCTTCGCAACCGCGTCAACGAAGCCCTGGGAAACTAGCTGTCAGAGCGTGCCGCCATTGGAAAGGAACCGGCCATGTCCAACGTCAAGAAGAGTCCTCATTACGGAGCATTGCAGGCCGTGGTCGACGAGCTTTACCGCGATGACGATGCGCCGTACATGCAGCTTGTGGACGAGGACGCGGCGTTCAAGGTGCCGAAGCTGCAGGCCGTGGTCGCCGCCGAGTCCGCCGACCTTCCCGATGAGCTGGTGCGCATCGTGGCGATGCTCCCTCCGGGCGACTACACGCGGCGCCGTCTCGTCGACCAGCTGAACTCCGCGATAACGGGACACGCCTGGGGGCAGGTGTACGGTACCGTCGAATAGCGGTCGAACAGCGCGTGGTGTTTTTCCGCGGGGTCTTTCGACGTCATGCGCACGGCTCCAAGGCCCCTTTTCATTCCGTGATAGAATGTCATGCGAAAGCGGCAGCCGCCCCCGTAGCTCAATGGATAGAGCACTGGTCTCCTAAACCGGGTGTGTAGGTTCGATTCCTATCGGGGGCACCATTCCACTGCCCGCATCATTCCGTCGAAAGGCATTCCCATGGCAGACATCCATTTCGGAACCGACGGCTGGAGAGCCATCATCGGGGAAGACTTCACCGTCCCCAATCTCGTGAAAGTGGTCGATGCGTCGGCCCGCACCTTCAAGACGGCAGCCCTCGAGGCAGGCGCCACGCCCGAGAACCCTGGCGTGCTCATCGTCGGGCATGACTGCCGCAAGGACGCTCATGCGTACGCCGCCCTGGCCGCCCAGGTTGCGGCCGAGCACGGCTTCGTGGTCAAGCTGACGCAGGACTATTGCCCCACTCCCACGCTGTGCTGGTCGGTCGCGCACGACGATGCGGCCGTCGGCGGCATCATGCTCACCAGTTCACACAACCCCGCCGAGTACCTCGGGGTCAAGCTGCGCATGGCCGACGGGGGTGCCTCTCCCAAGGAATTCACCGACGTGGTGGAATCCGTCATGGAGGAATGCGCCCATCCCGAGCCCTACGACGGCAACCCTGCTATCGCGGCGCTTGCCAAGCTTGACATAAGCCAGGTGCGCGATGCCGTGCAGGCCAACCCCGACAATCCGGGCGGAGCAATCGCCTCCCTCGTTCCCGTGGAAATGGCCGACACCAAGCCTGTCGAAGTCGTCGACCTCATGAGCCCTTACCTCGAGGCGCTGCAGGGGCTCGTCGACATCGAAGCCATCCGCGCGGCAAATCTGCACGTGGTGGTCGACCCGCTCTTCGGGGCAGGCCGCGGCCATCTCGCCGAGCTGCTTTGCGGGATGGGTGTCAAGGTCACGGAAATAAACAACGCATGCGACCCGACGTTCGACGGGCTGCATCCCGAACCCATTCCACCGTGGGTCGACCGCGGCCTGGCCAAGGTCGCCGAGGAAAAGGCCGATGCTCTGTTCATCAACGACGGCGACGCCGACCGCATCGGCGCAGGCGACAGCCAGGGCAACTTCGTCAACCCGCACCGCATCATCACGCTGGTCACCAAGCACATGCACGACCGTGGCGAAACCGGCCGCGTCGTCTCCACGGTCACCGCTTCCGCGCTGCTCGAACGCCTGTGCCGCAAGCTGGGGCTGGAATTCGTCAGCACTCCCGTGGGCTTCAAGTGGATATACGGCGAGATGGCCAAAGGCGGCGTCATGGTGGGCGGCGAGGAGTCGGGCGGAATCGGGCTTCCCGGCCACGTCAAGGAACGCGACGGGCTTCTGATGGCGTTGCTTCTCACGGAGATGATGGCGCAGTCCGGCAAGGACCTGGGCACGCTGGTGCAGGAGATGCTCGACGACCTTGGAACCTTGGAATTCGCACGTCGCGGACTCACCGTCACCGACGAGCAGATGCGCGTCTTCCGCGAGGACACCATCCCCAACGCGAAGCCATTCGACATAAACGGACGTGCGGTGATCGGGGTCGATCGCCGCGACGGCGTGAAGCTTCTTCTGGAGGGCGATGCCTGGGTGATGATGCGTCCCAGTGGCACCGAGCCGCTGGTGCGAATCTATGCCGAGGCCGAAACCGTCGATGCGGTCAACCAGCTGCTTGACTGGGCTGAAAAGGTTGTTCTCACTTCGGCCTAGTTTCTGTTGGCCAAGACATTCGTGTCGACGTAAGGCGCAGCTTGCTGCGCCTTTTTTACCCGACCTCTGATTCGCTAGCAAATCCTAGGCAGCTGTTCTCCTACCAGCATGTCCAGGATGCGCTTGCTTCCAAGGGCGGTGCGCAGGTACACCTTGGGACCGCGCCCGGCTTCGGATGCGGTCACGCGTTCGCCCACCTCGCCAATAATCGCGGCGTCGCGCCCGTACTTGCTGGCCTTCATGGCGGCAAGCGCAGCGTCGGCCTCGTCGCGTGCCACAACGCACACCATCTTGCCTTCGTTAGCCACCTGCATAACGTCGTAGCCAAGCATCTCGCAGGCGCCCAGCACCACGGGCTTCACGGGGATGTCCGCTTCGTTCACGGTAATGTCGCATCCGCACTGCTCGGCCAGTTCGTTCAGCGTCGAGGCGATTCCGCCGCGCGTTGGGTCGCGGAAGCAGCGCACATCGGGCGCGGCCTCAAGCACGTCTGCAATCAGGTGGTTCAGAGGCGCGGCGTCGCTTTCCACGTCGGCCTGGAAGTTCAGCCCCTCCCGGCAGCTCATGATCGTTATGCCGTGGTCGCCAAGCGTGCCGGTCACGAGCACTGCGTCGCCTGGCTGGCAAAGCTGGCCGCCCAGCTTCACGCCCGGCGCCAGCACTCCTACGCCGCTGGTGTTGATGAAGATGCCGTCGCCATGCCCGCGGTTCACGACCTTGGTGTCGCCTGTCACCACCCGCACCCCGGCCTCGTCGGCGGCCTCGCGCACAGACGCGCAAATGCGCCGCAGGTCGTCCATCGGGAATCCTTCTTCGAGAATCATTCCCAGGCTGAGCCACTTGGGAATGGCGCCGCTCGTGGCCACGTCGTTCACCGTGCCGCACACCGCCAGGCGCCCTATGTCGCCTCCGGGGAAGAAGTGCGGGGTCACCACGAACGAGTCGGTGGAGAATGCCAGCCGCGGTGCTTGCGGGGCTGACGATCCGTCGTTGTCCGAAGCGTTTTCGCCGCCTTCAAGCCGAAGCACGGCCGCGTCGTTGCCTTCGGCCAGCTCGGGCGACCCGTAGGCGTCGAAGAACACCTCGTCGATGATGCGCTTCATCATCGAGCCGCCGCTGCCGTGGCCCAACATTACCTGTTCGTCGCTTGCAGTCATGGCGGTTATCCTTCGGTCGCGGCCAGCACCAGCTTGCCATTCTTCACGCCCTTGGTGCCCAGGATCATGTTGGCGATAGTCTGCACCAGCTCCGACTCGCCGCGCAACACGATGACCTCAAGGCATATATGCGAATTGACGTGCACATGCATGGTGGAGACGATGTTGTCGAAGCAGTCGTGCTGGATCTGGTGAAGCTTGTTCTGCAGGTCGCTGGAATGGTGGTCGTAAACTATGGTCAGCGTCCCCATCACGACGATCCCTGGCAGCGTCGATCGCGACTCGACCAGTGCCTCGCGCACCAGGTCGCGGATGACCTCGCTGCGGTTCTTGGCGAGCCCGCGCCTGGCCACCAGCTGGTCGAAGTCCATCAGCAGGCTCTCCGGCATCGCCACGGAGAAGCGCATGAGGTCGTCGGTGCGGCTTCTACCGGTCGCGCCCGACATGTCGCCGGTCGCGCCCGCATTGACCGCCATGTTTCCCGCGTGCCTGTTCTCGCCGGGGGTTATGGTGACCGTATGTCCCATGCGCTAGACTAGCTCGACCGAAACGCCAGGGGCCGCGGCCGCGTCGTCTTCGATGGCGTCCTTCGCCTCGTCGAGCTTGGCGCGCACGTCGTCAAGAAGAGCCTGGGCTTCGTGCAGCTTTTCCGAAACGGTGGCGAATCCTGCGTCTTCGGCCGTATGGGCCAGGTTGTGCGCCCAGCGGCGCTCCAGCTTGCAGTGGTCGTCGATCTGCTCGATCATCAGCTCAAGCTGGCCGGTGTTGACTCCATTGGTGCACATGGCTCCTCCTTGCGTATTTGCACACATATATATAGATGCGGTCGCAATATAATCGTTATATTGCTGTTCGGCGGCTCTTGCAAGCAAGGTGGGTCGTCGTTGTTCAGGGACGGTGTGATTTTATCAGCCAATGGTAACATCAGGCAACATCAGCGATTCGTCGAAAGCGCCTTCCGCGTCAGGCGAGGGCAACTCCTACGAATTCAATGCAAGGGGAGTGCTGCAGCTTTACGGCGACTTCATAGAAGGAACTCCTAACTGCACGCTGGCGGTGCTCAGCAAAGGCCCGCTTTCCGCAGAGGCACGTGCCGCATTCCAGGCGTCTGCCGAGCACCTGGGGTACGGAAAGGATGCATGCGCCTGGATCGTGCTGGAAAGCGATGCGGGCCAACTGGGGCCGAGCGACGTGCTGTCTGTCCTGGAAGGGCTCGACCCCCGCGGCGTGGTAGCAGCCGACGCGCATGCCGCGTCTTGCGTGTCGGGTGCCTATTCCGTGCCGTTCAAGCTCGACGCCGCCAATCGCGCCGGCTGCCGCACCGTGGTGGCGCTGTCCGATTTCGAAGGCGCGCTGCATGACGACGACGCCAAGCGCAAGGCCTGGGCCGCCCTCAAGAAACTTTCCCGCTGAGCGATGAGGAGAGGTATGCGTCCCGCACGGCCTTCCGCAGGTCTTGCAGCCCCTCTTGTCCTCTGTTCGAAAAAATGCGAATATCCGCCCCCTAGACGGACGTTTCATGATACATTGCGCACCGGAGGTAATTAACCGTCTGATGTCGCACCGCGCGGCGTCTTTTGCGAGAGAGGAAAACGATGTCTCATCCAATCATTGAAGCTGACGACTGCATCGGTTGCGGCATTTGCGTCGATGCTTGCCCGCAAGAGGTTCTCGAGGTCGTCGACGGCACCGCCGAGGTCGTCAACGAGGACAGCTGCATCGCCTGCGGCGACTGCGTCGAGGAGTGCCCCATGGGCGCCATCCCCGAGATTGTCGAGGACTAGCCCAGGCAATCACGCGACATAGTGCTTACAAGGCCGCCTCGAGCGGCCTTTTTCATACCCAATAACGCGCGACTCACCAATAAAACGCATTGGCAACAGTAGGAAACTGGGAATTCAACAAGTCTTCATTTTTCACGTTGTCCCTGTTCAAGCCTTGTATTTTGCTATCAGTGCGCAATGTGTCGAACAAATGTGTGAAAAAGTTCATAAACAAACTTGACAGACACACACTTAGATTATATGATGCATGCACACAATAGATAGGTATCAAACAGCCTGTCAGGTAATGCTGCAAGAGGGCAGCAGGCAGGCGGACAGAGCAAAGCGAAAGCGAGGCTATTGAAATGGGAAAGATTCTAGGAATCGACCTGGGCACCACCAACTCGGCCATGGCGGTCATGGAAGGCTCCGAGCCTGAGATTCTCGTCAACGCCGAAGGCGACCGCACCACCCCCTCCGTCGAGGGCTTCCGCAAAGACGGCGAGCGCGTGGTCGGCAAGGCCGCGAAGAACCAGGCAGTCACCAACCCCGAGAACACCGTAAGTTCGGTCAAGCGCTTCATCGGCCGCGGCTACGACGAAACCCCCGAAGAGCGCAAGACGGTCTCCTACAAGGTCGAGAAGGGCAAGGACGGCCGCGCGGTGGTCGACATCGAGGGCAAGTCCTACACCCCTGAGGAAATCAGCGCCATGGTCCTGCAGAAGCTGAAGGCCGACGCCGAGAAGCAGGTGGGCGAGCCCATCACCAAGGCGGTAATCACCGTCCCTGCGTACTTCAACGACGCCCAGCGCCAGGCTACCAAGGACGCCGGCAAGATCGCAGGCCTCGAGGTCGAGCGCATCATCAACGAGCCCACGGCTGCAGCCCTTGCCTACGGCCTCGACAAGGCCGACCACGACGAGAAGATCCTCGTCTTCGACCTGGGCGGCGGCACGTTCGACGTCTCCGTGCTCGAGCTTGGCGACGGCGTCTTCGAGGTCGCGTCCACTGCAGGCGACAACCACCTGGGCGGCGACGACTGGGACCAGCGCATCATCGACTGGATGG
>CAQLOA010000035.1 GCA_948829205.1 uncultured Eggerthellaceae bacterium | reverse complement strand
CAAGAGGCCCATCATGGGGCATGCGGCGCTGGCGGCTGATTACGCCATCGTCACCAGCGACAACCCGCGCTCCGAGGACCCTGCCGCCATCATCGCCGAGATCGTCGCCGGAATGGAAGAGGGCGCGAAGGGCACGTCCGACGCATGCAGCACCGACTCGGCGGCGTTCGAGGTCGTCGTGGACAGGCGCGAGGCCATACGCAAGGCCGTATCGCTTGCCGGCCCCGGCGACGTCGTGCTTGTCGCCGGCAAGGGCCACGAGGACTATCAGATAATAGGCGGCTCCACCGTCCATTTCGACGACGGCGAGGAGGCGCTTGCAGCCATGCTTGCGTCAGCTGGCGGCACACTAGGCTAGGCGGAACCACCTATGCGTCTCAATTCGAAGCAGATCGTCCAGTACACCGGCGGCAAGTTCATCGTCGAGCCCATCGACGCCTCCGAGATAATGACGGGAATCACGTGGGACTCCCGCAACGTCAAGCAGGGCGACCTGTACGTGGCGCTTCCGGGCGAGCGCGTCGACGGGCACCAGTTCGTCGAGGACGCCATGCGCGCGGGCGCCCGCGGCGTGATGGTGACGGAGGCCCCTAAGGGGACCGCCTGCAACTACGCCGCAGAGCTTGGCGTCCCCGTGATCGAGGTGCCCAACACGTTCCATGCCATAGAGGACCTTGCGCGCGCATGGCGCGACTTCATAGGCGGCAAGGTCGTGGCGATAACCGGGTCAACCGGCAAGACCACCACGAAGAACCTGGTGCGCGACGTGTGCGCATCGCGGTTCGCCACGGTGGCCACTGTGGCCAACCAGAACAACGAGCTGGGCGTTCCCAACACCATACTCGCCGCCGACCCCGACACGAAGGTAGTCATCGTCGAGATGGGCATGCGTGGCCTTGGCCAGATCTCGCACCTGTGCAGCATTGCCCGCCCTGACTGGGGTGTCGTCACCAACGTCGGCGACTGCCACATGGAGCTTCTGGGGTCGCGCGAGAACATCGCAAGGGCCAAAGGCGAGCTGTTCGACGAGCTCCCCCCGGGTTCGGGCAAGGCGTTCGCGAACTACGCCGACGAGTGCTCCGAGGCCATGGTGGCCGCATCGCGCCTGGCCGAGCGGGGAGTCGAGGTCGTCCGGTACGGGCAAGGCGCCGAAGAGGCGCAGGGCGCAAGGGTTTGGCCCGAAGACGTCGTCATCGACTCGGAGGGACGTGCTCGTTTCACGCTGTGCGAGCGCGGCTTCGCGAAGGACGCACCGCGCGAGGCCACGCTGTTCGACATGGAGGCCGACACCCGCAAGGCGGCATGCCATCTGAGCATCCGCGGCGAACACAACGTCGCCAACGCATGCGCCGCGGCCGGGGTCGGAATCGCGCTGGGCATTCCCATCGAAGACGTCGCCGCCGCGCTTTCCAAGTCGACCTCCGAGGCCGGGCGCCTTGAAACCTTGGTCGCCCGCGACGGCTTCACGGTGATAAACGACTCGTACAACGCCAATCCCGACTCCATGCGCGCAGCGCTGAAGATGTTGTCGTCCATGAACGTGGCGGGAAGCCGCATAGCGGTGTTGGGCGACATGGGCGAGCTTGGAGACGTCGAGGTGTCGTGCCACGAGGGCATCGGCGAGTTCGCGGCGGCCCTGTACGACGAAGGGATGCTGGATGGTCTGGTGTGCATAGGCGAGCTCAGCCGCCACATGCACGACGCAGCGGCCGAGGGCGGCATGCCGCCCGAGTCGCTCAGGCACGTATCCGGCATAGCCGAGGTGCTCGAGATGCTGGAGGGCCGCCTGGCCGCCGGCGACGTCGTGCTGGTGAAGGCGTCCCACTTCATGAACCTCGACCGCCTGGTGAAAGGGCTCGTGAGCTAGATGTTAGGGTACTTTGCGGCATATCCCACCTTCCTGGTGTTCGTCGCCATCTTCCTGGCGATCGTCATAACCATGGCGCTCATGCCGCTGTTCATCCACTTCCTGCAGAACCGCCACATAGGCCAGCAGGTTCGCGACGACGGCCCGCAGACCCATCTTGTGAAGCAGGGCACCCCCACCATGGGCGGCGTCGTGATGCTTGTCGCCGTGGTGGTCACGATGCTGGTGGTGGGCGTTCCCGACGCCGAGAGCTACCTGCTTCTGGGCGCGGTGGTGCTCGCGGGAATCCTTGGGGCCGTGGACGACGCCAGCAAGATCGCCCACGAGCGGTCGTTGGGCCTCACGCCGGCGATGAAGCTGGTCGCGCAGTTCGCCATAGCCATAGCGTTCGTGCTGGTGGCGGTGAACGTGCTGGGGGTCGCCCCAACCGTGGAGATCCCGTTCTTATGCACCATCGACATGGGGGTGCTGGCCATCGAGGTTCCCGTGCAGGACGGGGTCTTCTCGATTCCGTGGATATACATACTGTTCTGCTCCGTGCTGGTCGTGGGAATGTGCAACGCGGTCAACCTCACCGACGGCCTGGACGGCCTGGCCGCAGGCACCGTCATGGTCGTGATGCTCGTGATGGCCGCCATCGCCTTCCGCGAGACCCTGCTCGAGCCGGCGATACTCTCGGCGGCCATTGCAGGCACCTGCATAGGCTTCCTCTGGTTCAACTCGCATCCTGCCGACATCTTCATGGGCGACACCGGGTCGCTGGCGCTGGGCATGGCGCTGGGGTGCCTCGCCGTGGTCACCAAGACCGAGTTCGTCGTGATAATCATCGGCGCGCTGTTCGTCGCCGAGGCGCTGTCCGTCATGATCCAGGTCTTCTACTTCAAACGCACCGGCAAGCGCGTCTTCCTCATGGCGCCCTTGCATCACCATTTCGAGAAGAAGGGGTGGAGCGAGACCAAGGTCGTCGTCCGCTTCTGGATAGTGTCGGGCATGTTCGCGGCGTGCGGCTTCGTGCTGTGGTTCGCAAGCTACATGCCCGTGTCGTAAGGGGCGCCGCATGATCGCCGGAAGGAAGCATGCCAGGGAAAGCCTGGGCAACGTGCTGGTGCTGGGCCTGGGCGTCAGCGGACGCGCCGCGGTGGAATACCTTGCGCCCATGGTAGGCGGCAGGGTGGAAAGCCTTACCGTGTTGGGAGGCGAGGCAGGCGAAGACGTCGTTGCATGGTCCGCAGGCGTCGAACGCCGCCACGAGGGGTCCCGCATACGCTTCGAGTTCGGGCTCGAGGACGCGACGCGCGCGCTTCCGGAAGGCGCAGACCGCTTCGACGTCTGCGTGGCGAGCCCCGGCATATCCGCGTTTTCGGACTTCTACCTTTCGGCGCAGGCCGCAAGCGACGCCGTCATAGGCGAGGTGGAGCTGGCCTGGTGCGAAAGCCCCGCCGAATCCGTTTGGGTGGCCGTCACCGGAACCAACGGCAAGACCACCACCACGTCGCTCATCGAGCACGTGCTGCGTGCAAGCGGGTTCGACGCCAAGGCCGTGGGCAACATAGGCGACGCGTGCATCACCGAGGTCGCCCGCGACCTGGACTGCGGGACGTCGCGCCACTACGTGGTGGAGACGTCGTCCTACCAGCTGGCGTCCGTGAACGAGTTCGCGCCCAACGTGGCCGTGATCTTGGGCATCACCCCCGACCACATAAAGTGGCACCGCACCCACCGGCATTACGCGGAATCGAAGATGCGCCTGCTTGACAACCTCGCCAGCGTCCCTGGGGCGGTGGCCGTGCTCGACGCCACCAACGACGAGGTGCGCGCCAAGGTGCGCGAGCTGAAGGCCGAAGGCCCCAAGGAACGCGGGTTCGGATACGTGCCCATAGGCACGGCCGCCGGGGTGGAAGGCGACATGAGGAAGGCGTGCGGCTCGCAGGATGCGGCGTTCCTCGACGGCGGCGAGCTGGTCGTCGCCGTGGAAGGTTACGAGCATGCGCTTGGCCCCGCGTCCGGGCTTTCCATACTTGGCTCCCACAACGTGGTGAACGCGCTTGCGGCTGCCGCGGCGTGCCTCGCCTGCGGCGCCGAAGACGGCGACGTGGCGTCGGCCCTTGCGACCTTCGCCCCGCTGGAGCACAGGATAGAGCCCTGCGGTGTGCATGGGGGCGTAGCCTACTACAACGACTCCAAGGCGACCAACGTCGACGCGACGCTGCAGGCGCTGAAGGCGTTCCTTCCCAAGAAGCCCATCGTGATGCTCGGCGGCGACGACAAGGGCACCGACCTCGCCGAGCTCGTGGCCTCGTGCCGCGAGAACGCGAAGGCGCTGGTGTGCTACGGCGAGGCGGGACCCAGGTTCCATGAGGCCCTGGCCCCTCTTGCCGCCGAAGGCGTGGAGGTGGCGATTGAGCCCGGCTTCCTGCAGGCGTTCGCCTGGGCGACCGCCCGCGCGGCCGACGGCGACGTGGTGCTTCTGTCGCCCGCCTGCGCGTCGTTCGACGAGTTCTCATGCTTCGAGGAGCGCGGGGGGCGCTTCAAGGAGCTCGTTGGCAAGCTCGAAGGCTAGTCCATGACGTCCGAGGCAAGACGGCCACGCATCCCCATAGTGGATGCCCGCACCGCCACGATACTGCTGCTTGCGGCGGTGTTCGCGTTGGTGGTGATCGGCGCGGTCATGGTGTTCTCGGCCACGTCGGCCACGCTTTCGAGCGCGGGGAAGAACCCCTTCGACGAAATGGCCCAGCAGCTCGGGTTCGTAGGCATCGGCGTGCTGTTCATGCTGATGCTGTGGTTCGCCATCCCCTATAAGGCGCTCATGGGCGGGAACCTGCTGTGGGGCTACTACATCGCATGCATGGTGCTGCTACTGCTCACGTTCTTCATAGGAACCGAGGTCAACGGCGCGAAGCGCTGGCTCTACATAGGCCCCATAGGCTTCCAGCCCTCGGAGTTCATCAAGATAGCGCTGCTGCTTATGACCATCCGCATAATGTACGACAGCTCGGTGGGGGCCATAAACCAGCGTGCAGGCCTCAGCCAGTTCCTGGTGCTGGTGGCCATCCCTCTGGCGTTCATGCTGTTCACGCAGTCCGACCTGGGGACCGTCGCGATCTGCTTCGTGGGAATCTTCGCCGTGCTGTGGCTGGGCGGCATGCCCGGGAAGTGGCTCGCCATCATAGGCGGCGTCACCGTGGTCGGAGGCCTGATAATGGTCTTCGGAGTTGGGTACAGAAGCTCGCGCCTCGTGTTCCTCAACCCCTGGGACGACGGCGAAGGCGGCCTTGGATACGGCTACAACATCATCCACGCGTACTACGCGATCGCCGAAGGCGGCCTGTTCGGGCAGGGGATAGGCTCGTCCAGCGAGAAGTACGGCTACCTGTTCGCGTCCGACAGCGACTTCATATTCGCCATCATCGCCGAGGAGCTGGGAATGGTTGGGTGCGTAGTCGTCATCGGGTTGTTCCTGGTGATACTGTACGCCGGGCTGCGCATAGCCATGGAATGCCCCGACGGTTTCGGGAAGATGGTGGCGGGCGGCTTCGCCATCATGCTGGTGTTCCAGGCGTTCTTGAACATCGGATGCACCATCGGCGTGTTCCCGACCACAGGCAAGCCCCTTCCGTTCATATCGTCCGGCGGGTCGTCGGTCATCTCGTCGCTGATGATCGTCGGGATGATACTCTCCGTGGGAAGAAGCACCGACGAGGCGCACGACCCCAAGCGGCAGCGCGACAAGCTGCGCGTCGTGCGCAACGCGCAACGTTAGGAGGACCGCGATGTCCAAGAGGGTGGTACTCACAGGCGGGGGGACCGCCGGGCACATCTACCCGGCGCTGGCCCTTGCGGAAAGGCTGAAGGCCGACGGGTGCGAGGTGTGGTTCGCAGGCACCCCGAACGGCATCGAGTCGCGCATAGTGCCCGATGCGGGCATCCCCTTCGCCGGGTTCGAGTCGTCCGGGTTCAACCGCAGGCATCCAACCACGCTCCCCAAGGGCGTCGCCCGGATAATGAAGAGCACCCGCAAGGCCAAGGAGTGGTTCCGCGAGATAAAGCCCGACGCGGTGGTCGCGTTCGGGGGGTATGTGTCCATCCCCGTCGCGCGCGCCGCCGAACAGACGGGCGTGCCGGTGGTGGTGCACGAGCAGAACTCCGTCATGGGAATGGCCAACAAGTACATATCGAAGAAGGCCAAGGCGGTGTGCCTCACCTACGAGGAGGCGTCGAAGTACGTGCCCGAGGGCGTGAGGTGCGTGGTGACCGGGAACCCCGTCAGGGGCGCGGTCACGAGGACCACCCGGCAGGAAGGCCGGGCATACCTGGGGATACCCGAGGACGCCACGCTGCTCGTGGTGTTCGGAGGGAGCAAGGGGGCCAGGCACATCAACGAGGCCGTCGCCGCCATGAAGGACGACCTGCTTGCCATCGACGGCCTTCACGTCGTGCACATAACCGGCGAGGCCGAGTTCGACGCCACGCGCGAGCTGCTTGCGCTTTCCGCCGACGAGGAGAAGCGCTACCACGTCATGGGTTACCAGGACCACATGGCCGAGACGCTGGCGGCTGCCGACGCGGTGGTGTCGCGTTCGGGCGCCACGTCGCTTGCCGAGATATCGGCCAGGGCCATCCCTGCTATACTCGTTCCGTACCCATATGCGACGAACGACCACCAGCGCACGAACGCCAGGGCGTACGCCGAGGCGGGGGCCGCGCTTCTAGTCGACGACTCGGACCTCGGATCGGAGGCGTTTAGGCAGGCCGTGCTAGGGATTGCGTCCGACGCGGACGAGCGGGCCCGCATGCACGAGGCCATGCTGTCCCTGCAGCCCGAGGACGCGGCCGCGAAGCTCGACGAGGTGGTCGAGTCCTGCCTGGCATGACGCGCATGCGGCGCGCATAGGCGCGCCAGCGCACTGGCTGGTCGCATGGCACCGACACGACGAAAGGCTCATCGCGCATGGAGAAGCTTCATTTCATAGGCGTAGGCGGAGTGGGCATGAGCGGCATCGCCAAGATAGCCTGCATGCAGGGGTTCGAAGTGACCGGTTCCGACCTTAAGGCCAGCCGATACACCCAGCAATTGGAAAGCGTCGGCGGCAAGGTGTTCATCGGCCACGACGCGTGCAACGTGCCCGACGGCGACCCAACGGTGGTCATATCCACCGCGATTCTAGACAACAACCCCGAGCTGAAGGAGGCCAAGAAGCGCGGCTGCAAGATCGTTCACCGCGCGGACATGCTGGCCTACCTGGGGCGCGACCTTCAGACCCTGGCCGTCGCAGGCACCCATGGCAAGACCACCACGTCGTCCATGCTTGCAACGGCGCTCGACGCCCTGGGCGACAGCCCCACGTTCCTCATAGGCGGCACCGTGCGCCAGTACGAGACGAATGCCCGCAGCGGCGAGGGGAGCCACTACGTCATAGAGGCCGACGAGTCCGACAAGTCGTTCACCAAGCTTTCGCCCTATGCGGTCATCGTGACCAGCATAGAGGCCGACCATCTGGACCATTACGAGAACGTGGACGAGATCCGCGAGCTTTTCGCGGAGTTCATGTCGTCGGTGCCCGACGGCAACCCGGTCGTGGCGTGCGCCGACGGCCCCGACCTGGTGCAGCTGGCCCGCAAGTCGGCAGCCAACGTCGTCACGTACGGTTTCGCGGACGACGCCGACGTGCGCATAGGCCAGGTGTCGTGCAAGGGCCTGGCTTCCAACTTCGAGCTGGCAATGCCTGACGGCTCGCGCGTCAAAGGCCGCATCCCGCAGAATCCTGGCCTGCACAACGTGTCCAACGGCGCAGCGGTGGTGGCGCTTCTCGCCTCCCTGGGCTTCGACGCCCAGGCTGCAGCCGATGCGCTTTCCGAGTTCAAGGGCGTCAAGCGCCGGTTCGACCTGGTGGGAGAGGCCCAGGGGGTCACCGTGGTCGACGACTACGCGCACCATCCCACCGAGATTTCCGCCACCATAAAGGCCGCGCGAGGGCTCGACTTCGACAGGATACACGTGGTGTTCCAGCCGCACCGCTACTCGCGCGCCGCCCTGTTCACCGAGGTGCTTCGCGACGAGTTCGGGAGCGCCTTCGACGGCGCCGACACGGTGACGTTCATGGACGTGTTCCCCGCAGGCGAGGCCCCGGTTCCTGGCATAAACGGCAAGACCTTCCTGGACGTCGTGCTCGAACACGACGGGCATCCGCCCGTAAAGTACGTCCCTCACAGGCTGGAGGTCCCCACCTCCGTGGCGCAGGTGGCGCAAGAAGGCGACCTCGTGATCACCATGGGCGCGGGAGACGTCACCGACCTGGGCGTCCACATCCTGAACGCCGTGAACGCCGCGCATGCGGACGGCGGTGCCGAATAGGTGGCTGCCAAGCACGCATCTCCCGTCCAGTCGCTTCTCGTGGACGGGGCGTTCGACGGCGAGGTCCTGGTCTCCGAGCCCATGGGGAAGCACACCACCTACCGCATAGGCGGCCCTGCCTCCTTCTACGTGCGCGTAGACTCGCTGGGATGCCTCTCGCAGCTGGTGGAGGCATGCCGAAGGCAGGGGATGCCCTACTTCGTCGCCGGGCGCGGGTCGAACCTGCTGGTTTCCGACGACGGTTACGAAGGCGTCGTGATAACGCTCGGGCGCGACTTCCGCAACCACGAGGTGCGCGAGGAGTCGCCTTCGATAGTGGCCGGCGCGGGCGTTCTGCTTTCGGCCGTGGTGCAGGAGGCCCTGCGCAACTCGCTGGCGGGGATGGAATTCGCCGTGGGAACCCCCGGAAGCCTGGGAGGTGCGCTGCGCATGAACGCAGGCTCGGCCGACGACTGGATAGGGTCGCGCGTCCGCAGCGTGACCTCGCTCACCCCGGAAGGGAAGCTGGTCAAGCGCATGGGCGCCGAGGTCTCGTGGGGCTACCGTTCCACGTCGTTCCCGGCGGGCGAGGCGATCCTGGAATGCGAGCTTGCCCTGAAGGACGGCGACCCCTTCTTCATCCAGGGGAAGATGGAGGGGAACCTGGCTCGCAGGAAGAAGTCGCAGCCGCTGGGCCTTCCCAGCTGCGGCAGCGTGTTCCGCAACCCGGAAGGCGGCTCGGCCGCGAGGCTCATCGACGAGGCGGGGCTGAAGGGAACCCAGGTAGGAGGAGCGCAGATCTCGACCAAGCACGCCAACTTCATCGTGAACACCGGAGGGGCCAAGGCGCGCGACGTGGTGGCGCTTATAGACCTGGCCAAGACGAAGGTCGGGGAGGACTATGGCATCGAACTCACGCCAGAAGTCAAATTCCTCGGGTTCTAGGGCGCGCGCGGCCGCCAATGGCGGCAGAAGCGCCGGAAGGGCTTCCCGTGCGGGCCAATCGGGCTCGTCGCCGCTTCCGCAGGCGTCCGACCAAGGGGTGCGCCTCGAGTCCACGACCATAGGGTCGCTGCGGCGCGACCGCGAGCGCCGCGAAAGGCGCGAGGTGCGCGAGCAGAACCGCAGGCAGCAGAAGCGTCGGAGCAGGCTCCCGCTGATCATCGTCGGCGTCACGGTGTTCCTGGCCGCGTCGTTTCTGGGAATGTACTACATCCTCTCGAAGACGAACGTGTTCGAGATCCAGGAGATAAGCATCACCGGCACCGACCACCTTACGGCCCAGGAGGTGGGGGCGCTGGTAAGCATCCCCCAGGGCACGACGCTTCTGAACGTGGACACGGCCCAGATCGCCAGCAGCATGCAGCGCGACGCCTGGGTGAAGACCGTGGACGTGAACCGGGTGTTCCCCAACAAGGTGGAGATAGTGGTGCACGAGCGCGAGATAGGCGCGATCGTGGAGGTGCCCACCGGCACCGCGCAAACAATACAGAACTGGGCCATCGCCGACGATGGGCTTTGGCTCATGGTGATACCGTCGCGCGATTCCGAGGTGGGCAGCAAGCTGAGCGAGCGGATATACGCCGACGCCGAGCAGGCGCTGCACATCATCGAGGTGCCCTACGGGGTGCAGCCCGTCATCGGCGCCTACTGCACGGACGACAACGTGAACAACGCGCTGCAGATAATCAACGGCATGACCACCGAGCTCGCCGACCAGGTGAAGGTGGTGTCGGCCAAGGACGTCGAATCCACCATGCTCACGCTGGAAAGCAACATCGAGATAGCGTTCGGCGCAGCCGACAACATCCGCGAGAAGGAACGCATCTGCCTGCAGATCATGAAGGAGAACCCCCGCGTGGTGTTCATCAACGTGCGCGTGCCCGACCGCCCCACTTGGAGAAGCGCGTGACGGCGAAGATTCATTGCATGATGTACTCTTTCGTGTACAATGACAAAGATATATGTGTGTTAATGCACCATAAGATGCGAGAGAAGGCTGTGCAGCACCTCATCGCGGCAGCAGTGGAGGAAACGAGATGCCAAACTTTTCAGGCGATCATCTGGCGGTAATCAAGGTCGTAGGCGTGGGCGGCGCCGGAACTAACGCCGTCAACCGCATGGTCGAAACGGGCGTGCGGGGCGTCGAGTTCATAGCCGTGAACACGGACCGCCAGGCGCTTCTGATGTCCGATGCCGACAAGACCATCCACATCGGCGAGGAACTCACCAAGGGCCTGGGCGCCGGCGCCGACCCCTCCGTTGGATGCCAGGCTGCCGAGGAATCCCGCGCCGAGATCCGCGAGGCGCTCGCCGAGGCCGACATGGTGTTCGTCACCGCGGGCGAAGGCGGCGGAACGGGCACGGGCGCGGCTCCCATCGTTGCGGAAATCGCTCGCGAGGAAATCGGGGCGCTCACGGTGGGCATTGTAACCAAGCCCTTCAGCTTCGAAGGCCGCGTGCGCTGCAACCAGGCCGAGCAGGGCGTAGACCTCTTGGCCGGCAAGGTGGACACCCTCATCGTCATCCCGAACGACCGCCTGCTGGAAATCGTCAACAAGAAGACCTCCATGGTCGACGCGTTCCGCATCGCCGACGACACGCTTCGCCAGGGCATCCAGGGCGTCACCGACCTCATCACCATCCCCGGCCTCATCAACCTCGACTTCGCGGACATCCGCACCGTCATGAAGGACGCCGGAACGGCCATGATGGGCATCGGCCTCGCCTCCGGCGAGAACCGCGCCCTCGAAGCCGCGCAGCAGGCCACCAACTCCAACCTGTTGGAGGCCTCCATCCAGGGCGCTTCGCGCGTGCTGTTCTCCATCGCCGGCGGCCCCGACCTCACGCTTACCGAGGTGTCCGACGCCGCCCGCACGATCGAGATGTGCGCCGACGACAACGCCAACATCATATACGGCCAGATCATCGACGAGGACATGAAGGACGCCGTGCGCATCACCGTGATCGCCACCGGCTTCAAGCAGAACCCCTCGCAGTCGTCCATGAACTTCTCGAGCGGCGGCATACAGGACATGTTCTCGTCCACCGACTCGCCTTCCAGCATGCCTGCCTTCGCGGGCGGCCAGGGCAGCATCGCCGACTCCATGGGGTCGGTCGGCGGCAACTTCCAGGACGACGAGTACATCCCCGACTTCCTGAAGCGTCAGTACTAGACGCGATCGTTGGAATGCGCACATATGGCCCGGGAATGCCTTAGCCGGCATCCCGGGTCTTCTTCTTTGAGAAGGGAAAGGCCACAGATGGGAATCGCATCCAGATTCGAGAAGGCGCGCGACGAGCTGGAGCAGGCCTGCCTGGATGCGGGTCGGCCGGCCACGTCGGCGCTGCTGCTCGCCGTGTCCAAGAC
>CAQLOA010000034.1:4534-11590 GCA_948829205.1 uncultured Eggerthellaceae bacterium | reverse complement strand
CCGTGATGCGCAAGCTTGCCCCGGCGAAGCTGGAAGGCCGCGACAAGGGCAGCCTGGTTTCGCTCATGACCGCCGACGTCGAGCTGTTGGAGGTCTTCTACGCGCACACGCTCTCCCCGGCGGCCATTGCGCTGGTCGTCTCGCTGGGGATGGTCGCTTTCATCGCGTTCCAGTCGCCGGTGCTTGCGGCATGGGCCGCGTTCTCCTACCTGGTCATGGGGGTCGTGGTGCCGTGGGCGTCATCGAAGGCTTCGGGCGACGGCGGCCGTGCGGTGCGCGACGGCGTGGCCGCTATGAACGCCTTCGTTCTTGACAGCCTGCGCGGCCTGCCCGAAATCCTTCAGTTCGGGCGCGAGAGCGAGCGCGTGGAAGGCTTGCGTTCGCTGACTGCCAAGCTGCAGGGCGCCGAAGGGCCCTTGAAGCGCAAGGGTGCCGTCTCTATGGCCGCCACCGGGTTTCTCGTGATGGCTTTGGGGCTGGGAATGCTTGCCATCGCCGCAGCGATGGTGGAGGGAGGCCAGCTTGGCTTCGGCCCTGCGGTGCTCTCCGTTGCGGCGCTGATGTCATCGTTCGGCCCGGTCGTGGCCGTGGCGGGACTGGGAACGTCGCTGCAGCAGACATTGGCCGCCGGCGCTCGCGTGCTTGACATCATCGATGAGCGCCCGGTCGTGCCCGAGGCGGCCGACGGCGAGCCCTTGGACGGCTTCGACGGCGCGTCGCTTCGCAACGTCGGCTTCTCCTACGACGGCGAGGCCGTCCTGGAAAACGTCGACCTTGACATAGAACAGGGCAGCATCGTTCGCGTTGCCGGGCGCAGTGGCGCAGGGAAGTCGACGCTGCTGAAGCTGCTGATGCGCTTCTGGGACGCCGACAGCGGGCGCGTGGAGGTGTCCGGGCGCGACGTTCGCGACGTGGACGCTTCGGGCCTGCGGCGCGTGGAGGGCTTCATGGCTCAGGACACCTTCCTGTTCACCGGAACCATAAGGGACAACCTGCTTGTGGCACAGCCGCAGGCCGCCGACGCCGAGATGCGCGAGGCGCTGGAGAAGGTGTCGCTGACCGACCTGGTGGACAGGCTTCCGCAGGGCATCGACACGTACGTGGGCGACCTGGGCGACGCGCTCTCGGGCGGCGAGAGGCAGCGTCTCGGACTTGCCCGCGTGTTACTGCACGACGCGCCCTTCGTCCTGCTGGACGAGCCTACGAGCAACCTGGACAGCCTGAACGAGGCCGCAGTGCTGAAGGCCCTTGCCGACAACCGGGAGGGCAAGACGATCGTGCTGGTGAGCCACCGCCCGTCGGCTTCTGCCATAGCCGACAAGGTATACTCGGTGGAGCGTCTGCGCCGTGCGTCGTAGATGGCGCGGCGGCGCTTGCGATAGGAGAGAAATGGCAAGGAATGAAGACACGGCCGCCGTCGTTCGGAAGAGACAGCGGGAGGCGCGCACCATATCGCAGATGGTTGCGTTGTACTGTGCGGGCAACCACGGGGGCGACGCGCGCGAGCATGTGGCCGCCTGCGGCGAGCCCGTGTGCTCCGTATGCAAGGAGTTGGATGACTACGCCAACCTTCGCACGATGCGTTGCCCCCGTATGGAGTGCAAGACCAGCTGCGACGGCTGTCCGCATCCTTGCTACCATCCCGCCATGCGCGAGCGGATCCGCACGGTCATGCGCTATGCCGGGCCGCGCATGCTGACCAGGCATCCCGTTGCCGCCATGCGTCATCTGTGCGCAAGGCTCGCGGCGAAGAGGAAAAGGCTCACACCTAAGAGCATCCCCCGCACCTGATCGGCGGAACGTTCTCTGTTGCACACCGCAAAAGCGGATTCGATAGATGTGCCATTAGATGTGTCCTAATGGCGCGCCCTCGAATGGCTATCATGGATTGCATGGCAGTTTTCGAAGCGAAGCATATCGGTGTGCGGTACATGCGCGGGGGCAAGCCCTTCGCGCCTTTCTCTGACGTCAGCTTCTCGCTGGAAGGCGGCAGGATCTATGACCTCACGGGCCCTTCGGGGTCGGGGAAGTCGACGCTGTTGAACGCCTGCGCCCTCATGGTTTCGCGCACGGAAGGCGAGATGCTGCTGGACGGCGCATCCTTCGAAGGCATGAAGCCTAACGAGTGGCGGCGGCAAGTGTGTCTGGTTCCGCAGTCGGCGTCGCTTGTTCCCGGAACCGTCCGCGACAACCTGCTGTTTCCTTGGACGCTGAAGGTCAACGCCGGAAGCCCACGCCCGACCGACGGGGAGCTGGCCGAGCTTTTGAATAAGGCAGCGCTTGACGGGGTGGAGCTGGACCATTCGGCAGCGCAGCTCTCGGGCGGGCAGCAGGCGCGAGTGGCGTTGCTGCGCGCATTCGCCACGCGCCCGCGGGTGATGCTGCTCGACGAGGTGGAGGCGGCGCTCGACGACGAGTCCGCCTTGGCGGTCAGCCGGCTGACGCGCTGCGTGCTCGCGAAGGAGGCCGCGTGCCTGCGCATCCGCCATCGTGCGGACGACGGGTACGCCTATGGCACATTCACGCTGGCCGATGGCGTCATTTCCTACGAACAGAACCCCGCGAAGCCGACTAACGAACCGGTGAGCGGCCTATGACCGGCGGCGTGGTGAACATAGGCTACCCCGAGCTTGTGGGCGCCAGCCTGCTGATGCTGGTGGCCGGCATCGTGTCGTGGAGGCTGCGGCTGGGGCAAACGAGGAACATCGCGGTGTCCACGGTGCGGGCGTTTTTGCAACTGCTCGCCATGGGGTTCATCCTGGTCTACTTGTTCGAGTACCAGACATGGTGGCTCGTCTGCCTGGTGCTCTTGTGCATGTGCATCGCTGCCGCGCAGATAGCGGTGGGGCGCATGAAGTCGGCGGTGCGAGGGCTCTGGCTGGACGCGTTCCTTTCGATATTCGCGTCGTCCATATCAGTGGCGCTGATCGTGGTCGAATGCGTCATCCATGCCGACCCTTGGTACAGCGCGCAGGTGCTGATACCCATATCGGGCATGATGCTGGGAAACACGCTGGCCTCGGCGGCGGTCGCCATAAACAGGCTGTTCGCCAGCATGGACAGCCGCGCGAACGAGATCTACATGATGGTGGCGCTTGGCGCCACGCCGCGGGAGGCTGCCTTTCCGTCCATAAAGGCGGCGATAGGCGCAGGCATCACGCCCGAGCTGGCGAAGCTGTCGGCGGCGGGAATCGTGCAGATCCCTGGCATGATGTCGGGCCAGATACTCGCGGGAGCCGACCCGGTGATAGCGGCGAAGTACCAGATAGTCATACTTCTGATGCTTTCTGCGGCCACCACCCTTGCGATCGTGATGATGTGCTTCCTTTCCTACAGGAAGCGCTTCTCGCCGGAAGGGTACTACCTCGCTCCTGCATTGCGCGACGGCGAGGCGAAGGATTCTGCTTGATGGCGCGTGTCAGCGAACGTCCCCTGACACGCGTACCCCGACCCCGCCCCACGATGGTGGACGATTGTTAGGAGCAAAGCCTATGAGACGGAAAGACCGCGAGATGGACGCCGCATTCGCCATGAACGTGCTTGAGCGCTGCGAGTTCGCGATGCTTGCCATGACGCTGCCCGATGGCATGCCATACTGCATCCCCATATCTCCTGCGCTGTTGGACGGCGCCGTGGTGTTCCACTGCGCACAGCACGGGTGCAAGACCGACGCCATGCGCGCGAACCCGGACGTGTGCCTGTCCGCGGCTTGCGACGTTTCTCCCGTACCCGAGGACTTTACCACCGAGTATGCGAGCGCAGTCGCCTTCGGCACTGCTTTCGAGGTGACGGACGACGCCGAGAAGGTGGCGGCCCTGCG
Organism: uncultured Eggerthellaceae bacterium; assembly: GCA_948829205.1. Lineage (GTDB taxonomy): Bacteria > Actinomycetota > Coriobacteriia > Coriobacteriales > Eggerthellaceae > MGBC163016. The sequence goes on along the minus strand of CAQLOA010000034.1, from coordinate 7,770 downwards.
TGCCATATGCGAGAGGTACGCGGCGTCGAACATGAAGGGTTTCGAAGAGGCCGTCGAACGAAGCCTGCACCGCACGGCCGTATGGCGCATCGACATCGACGGGCTGACGGGCAAGCGCAAGAAGGTGGCGAAAGGGGAGCATGATGAGTAAGCAATCGGAAAGGCCTTCCATACTGCTGGTCAACGACATGGCCGGCTACGGGAAGGTGGCGCTGTCTGTGATGATCCCCATGCTCAGCGCGCTACAGCTGAACGTGTACAACCTGCCCACCGCGCTGGTCTCGAACACGCTGGACTACGGCAAGTTCGACATACTGGAGACCACGGACTACATGCGCAGCACGTTGGGGATCTGGGACGAGCTGGGGTTCACGTTCGACGCGGTGGCCACGGGCTTTTTGGTGTCCGAGGAGCAGAGCCTGCTGGTGTCGGACTACTGCCGGGCCTGCACGGAGCGAGGCGTGCCGGTGTTCGTCGACCCCATCATGGGCGACGAGGGCGTGCTGTACAACGGCGTGACAGAGGCCAGCGTCGAGCACATGCGCCACATGTGCTCGGTGGCGGACATCATCATGCCTAACGTCACCGAGGCGCAGTACCTCACCGGCATGCACGTGGGGAAGAGGGCGCTTGCGGAAGGGGAGCTGCTTGAAATCGTCCAGGCGCTTCACGATATGGGCGCGAAGTCGGTGGTCGTGACCAGCGCGGCGGTTGAAGGGGCCTGTGCGGCACCGACGGCGGAAGGCGGCGAAAGCGGCGTGCGCCACGTGACGCTGGTGTCGGAGCAGCGCGACGACAGCGACGAACCCCGCCTGTCCCTGCTTCCTTACGACGAGATCCCCGTGCGCCTGCCGGGCACGGGAGACATATTCTCGAGCGTGCTGATCGGCCGCCACATGAACGGCCGGCCGCTGGTTGAAAGCGTACAGGCCGCCATGGACGTCGTCGTTGACATGCTGCAGCTGTGCAAGGACAACGATGACAAGTACAAGGGCGTGCCCATCGAGCAGTACCTGGACCGGGTGGCGTCGTGAACGCGAAGGCGGCGGCCAACGGGCGCAAAGCCCACAATGTCAGGGAGTACACCCTGGGCGAGGAGATTGCGAACTCCATCACGCACGGCATAGGCGCGGGCCTGTCCGTGGCGGCGCTGGTGCTGCTAATTGTGAAGTCCGCGATGGACGGCGGCGGTCTTCTGCTTCTGTCGGCGCTTTTCTTCGGGATATCGCTGCTCGTGGAGTACGTGATGTCCACGATGTACCACGCGCTGGCGCACGAGGGCGCGAAGCGCGTGTTCAAGGTGCTGGACCACAGCTGCATCTACATCCTGATCGCAGGCACGTACACGCCCTACTGCATGGTCACGTTGATGCCGCACGGGGGACTCTGGCTGTTCTTCGTCATCTGGGGGATGGCCGTGGTGGGCGTGGCCTTCGAGGCGTTCTGGACGTTCCGTCCGCGCTGGGTGTCCTCGGTGGTGTATGTTGTGATGGGGTGGTGCGTGATCGCCTTTTTGCCCGCGCTGTACGCCGACCTGGCGCCTGCGGGCTTCTGGCTTCTGGTGGCAGGCGGCCTCAGCTACACCGTGGGTGCCGTGTTCTACATCTTCAAGAAGGTGAAGTACATGCACTCGGTGTTCCACGTTTTCGTGCTGGCCGGGTCGGTGCTGCAGTTCCTTTCCGTGTATTTGTTCGTGATCTGAGAGGCCGACCATTTACATCCTGTCGGAAGCGCGGAACTTCCTTATTCGCTGTGTCTAATCCAACGGTTGCGCGTCATGTAGGTGAAGTGTTCGGGGCGCGTCTCGTCCATGAATTCCAGTCGCACGCCCTCCACGGTATGGTGGGGCTCGAACCCGCACTTCTGCTGGACGCGCAGCGAGTTGAGGTTGCCGTCGTAGTACGCGCACCAGAGCGCCTGCAGCCCCAGGTCGTCGAATGCGTGGCGCTGGATTTCGCGCACGGCTTCGGGGATGAGCCCGTGACCCCACCAGGCGTGGCCGATCCAGTAGCCCACCTCGGCTTCGTTGTCGCCAAGCTCCACGTTCGAGGCCTCGCCGAAGAGCAGCCCCACGCTGCCCACTGGAAGCCCTGTCTCCTTCAGCACCACGGCGTAGGTTTCTGGGGCCGACAGCACGTCGTGGATGATTCCGCGGCTGTACTCGACACTTTCGTGCGGCTCCCAGCCGGCTATCGGCCCGATGCGCGGGTCCTTGGCGTGGCGGTAGAGCTCGTCGGCGTCCGATTCCTGCCACGCCCGAAGGACCAGGCGCTCCGTCTCGAGGGTTGGGCGTTCTGCCATGGTTGCTCCCTTGTTCGCGATGTAAAGAAATATTTGCACGCGGCTGCCGTTTATGCAATGTTTGGTTGGTGGTGCCGGACGCATCCGGCCGATATCCTTCAACTAGGAGGTATGAACAGTATGATTTCTCAGAACATAGCCACCCTGCGTAACGCCTGCGGCCTGACGCAGGAGGAATTGGCGGCCCGCATAGGGGTGTCGCGCCAGTCGGTGGCGAAGTGGGAGTCGGGGGAGTCCGCGCCCGACCTGAGCAACGCGAGCGCGCTGGCACAAGTCTTCGGGGTTCTACTGGACGACCTGGTCAACCACAGCGAGGACGCCAGCGGTTTCCCCGTGCCTCCCATGGGCAAGCACATCTTCGGCGTAGTCAAGATGGGCGAGCGCGGGCAGGTCGTCATCCCGAAGAAGGCCCGCGACGTGTTCGACCTCGCGCCTGGAAGCGAGCTGCTGGTGCTGGGCGACGAGGCGCAGGGGATAGCCCTGCAGCGCATCGAGGACGCCGAGGTAATGCTGCAGGCCTATGGCCGCGCGATAGAGACGAGGACGGATGCAAGCATCTAGCTCAGGTGAGGCACCAGAGACGTTGCTGCGTGTGAAAGGGCTTTCGAAGCGCTACCCCGGCTTCGAGCTCGAGGACGTGTCGTTCTCGATCGAGGCCGGAACCATAACGGGCTTCATCGGCCGAAACGGCGCAGGCAAGTCGACGACGCTCAAGTGCCTGGAAGGCGCAGTGCATCCCGATGCGGGCGCTATCGAGTACTTCGGAAGCCCGTTCGCGGGCAACGAGCGGATGGCGAAGCTGCAGACGGGCTTCGGGCTGGGCGAGGCCGACTACTACCGCACGAAGCGGCTTTCCGCCATAGCGAAGGCGACCCAAGGCTTCTACCCGAACTGGGACCAGGACGCCTACGCGGAGTACTGCCGCCTGTTCGACC
>CAQLOA010000034.1:0-4524 GCA_948829205.1 uncultured Eggerthellaceae bacterium | reverse complement strand
ACCTTGGCCAGGGCAAGCGCATCATGGACCTGTCGCAAGGCATGAGGGTCAAGTTCACGCTGGCTTTGGCGCTGTCGCACAGGTCGAGGCTGCTGGTGCTGGACGAGCCGACCAGCGGGCTTGATCCGGCGTCGCGCGAGGAGGTGCTGGACGTCCTGATGGGCCTTGCGCGCGAGCGTGGCGTCGGCGTCCTGTTCTCGACGCACATAACGTCGGACTTGGACAAGTGCGCCGACCGGATTATCTACCTGCGCGACGGACGCGTGGTGGGGCAGGGACCGCTTCGACAGTTCAAGGCGCGTTACGCGGTCGCGCTGTTGGAAGAGGCCTGTGCCAAGGGCGTGGAAGTGCAGTGCGCCATGTTCGCGACCGTGGGCATGGAAGGGGTCGGCGTGCAGCTCATCGGGCTTGCTGCGGGCGCTGTGGTCTTCGTTCTGGGAAGTCTGTTCGCCATGCGGATGGCTGCCCGTGCGTTTGCGTTCTATGACGCCTAGCGATATAGGAGAGCGGGGACTTACGGGAAGTCGATTTCTTCCCAGGATTCGATCGAAAGCCCCGGGACGCGCTTGAATTCGCTCACGTTGTTGGTCACGAGAACCGCGCTGTGAGCCAGCGCGGTCGCTGCAATCAGGTAGTCGTTGGCGCCGATGGTTCGCCCCTTGCTTTCAAGGTGCGCGCGGATTCTTGCATATTGCACGGCGCACGCCTCGTCGAACGGGACGATGTCGAAAGGCAGCAGCAGCGATTCGACATTCAAGCGCTCTTCCTCGGGGCTATTGCTCTTCTCGGCACCCAAAAGAAGTTCCGCTTTCACGATCGCAGGCACCTTGAAGAGGCTTGCATCGTTAAGCATGAGGGCGTTGTAGGCATATCGCAGCTTGCGTCGAGATATGTCTATGAGGATGTTCGAATCCAGAAGATACATGGGGTTCCTAAAGCGTGTTGAGGGCTTCGACTGGCTCGGGAGGAAGGTCGACGGGCCTTTCGAAGCTTAAAGGTTTCAGGTTCTCGAAGTATCCCGGAGGCCACCCATTCACCCATCCACGCCCTCGTTCGTTACGCTGCTCGAGCACTTCGCGCGCGTACGACGAGATGGACTTCCCGGCCACTTCGGCGTCGGCGCGCAGTTCTTCCATAGAGGCGTCGTCCATGTAAAGCGACAGTTGTGCCATGAGATACCTCCTTCGTCGGACAATGCAAGTATAACACAAGTATATTCTGCACGCTAGACAAAGGTCATCTTTCCGCACGTCCCGTGCGGGTAACGTGCCGTCAATAACATCCGCGTGAGCGCCACGGATGCAGGCGGCTTCCTTTACGCTGGGTTCTTCCGAGGGTCTGGCCAAGGGAAAGGATGCCGATGGACGTCGTGGACGGAAAGAACGTGCTGCTGGTTTGCGGCTCGCTGCGTGGGCGGTCGCTCAACAGGCAGGTGGGCGAGATCGCGGCGAGAACGTTGCGCGAAATGGACGGCAACCTGCGCACCCGCTGGCTGGACTACGCGGACATGCCCTACATGAACCAAGACATCGAGTTCCCAACGCCCGCCGCCGTAGCGCGGGTGCGCGCCGAAGTGATGGCTTCGGATGCGGTGTGGTTCTTCTCGCCAGAGTACAACCATGGCATCCCTGGGGTTATGAAGAACCTGCTCGACTGGCTGTCGCGGCCGCTTGAACCCGGCTCCGAGGATACTGCCATGAAGGGACGGCTCACGCTGTTCAGCTGTGCGGGCGGCGGGGCGAAGGCGCGCTACTGCGCCGCATGCCTGGAGGAGACGCTCGCGTTCCTGGAGACCGACCTCGTCGAGACGATGCACGTACAGGTGGCACTTGACCGCCAGGACTACACAACCGACGTGCTGACGCTTTCCGCGGAGGAGGAGCGCGCGCTGCGCGCCCAGGCGCAGCTGCTGGCCGACCGGCTGGCCGGGTGAGACGCTTCTGTCGTACCAGCTTGCCAAGAGCGGATGCTTGCGCCTCGTTGAGCTGGCCGGGACGCTTTCGCCATTAATAAGTGCGAAAAACAGCACTTTTCCGACTAGGCGGCCTGGACCTGCAGCAGGGAGGCGATGAACTCCTCGATGAGGCGATTGACCTCGTCGGGTGCGTCGGTGTTCGAGTTGTGCCCCGCGCCTTCCACCCAGTGCAGCGGAAGGCCCGTGCGCCGCGTCCATTCCCGGTTGTAGCGCTTGGCCGACCCGGCTGCGTCCTTAGTTCCGCATACGAGCATGGCCGGGCACGGCAGGGCGTAGCTGCGATCGGGCGACACCGCGTCGGCGAGGATGCGGTATCCATGGGCGGCAAGCTCGCAGTACTCGCGCTTGCCGTAGCCGTTCATCATCTCGGCCATGACCGCGCGTCCGTAATCGGTCGTTGCGGTACCTTTCGTCCCCAGGCGCTTCAGCGTGCCCCACGGGATCGACAGGTACATCAGCTTCGTGTGCCGCAGAGCAGCCAGCTCCCAGCCGCTGAGGTACTCGGCGTCGAGCGGTGCTGAGTCGATGGAGACGAAGGCCGACGCGTCGTCGGGGAACAGGCGCAGATAGGCCTGCGACACGTAGCCGCCCATGGACTGGCCCACCAGTACCGGCCGCGTTATGCCTTCGGATTGCAGGATCTCGTGCAGCCATGTGGCCAGGTCGTCCAGCGACCAGCCGAGGGAGAAGGGGCGGGATGCGCCGTGCGAAGGCGGGTCCCAGACGAGCATGTTCGCCTTCCCGGCGAAGTGCTCGACCTGCTTGTTGAATAGGCGGCGGTCGGCCGTGAGTCCGGGGAGGAGCACGAGCCACGGCCGGTCGGGGCTTGCGTAGCGCGAGACCCAGTACGCGATGTCGCCGCCGTCGGTGTGAAAGCGCTTCTCGCGCATGCGGTCATGCGGAGCCTGTGAGCCGCCAAGGTCTTGCGTGGGCTGGCTTGAGGTTGCTTGCGCCATGGTCGGCATCTCCCGTTCGTCGCGGTTGTCATGACGATGGTACCATTGGCGGGAGGCCGCCTGGATTGATTGCGAGTCCCAGGATGCTTATGGTGACGAATTGAAAAGTGGCAAAGTAACGCGGCCACTTTCCTAAAAAATGGCAAAGTAATGTTACCGCTTCGGAATTGCTGCAACGTCATGCGCCCGTTCGCGTTCCTCTCGTCTCCGAATGCCAGCATGGCCTCCTCCTTCTTGCCGCCGGTTCATGCTTTCGCAGCCATGCTAAACAGTGGGGTAACCACACGGTCAAGAGGGAACCCGGAGCGCTTCGAGGCCGGCCGCGCAAGGCCGCAGCGCAGCGGTCCGCGCCCGAGGAGTTGCCATGCGCAGCCAAGACGCCAGGCTGGAGATACCCGAAGCACGCTAACTGCGCAGCGGGCAGTTCGCCGCGCTCTGCCACACGACGAAGGAGACGCTTCGCCACTACCGCGACATCGAGCTGATCGAGCCCGTGTTCGTTTCGGACAATGGCTACGCCTACTATTCGCCGCTGCAGCTGGGCGACCTCATGCTGGTGTCCGCCCTGCAGCGCGCGGGCAGCTCGCTGGCGGACATCGGGAGCTATCTTCGCGACCCGCAAGGCGACCAGCTCGAGTCGATCATCGCCGAGCACGTGCAGCGGCTCGAGGCCGAGCGCCGCGCGTTGCGGGCGCAGCAGCGCTTCCTTCAGAAGACGCTCGACCGCAGCAGGGCGATTAGCGAGTGGCGCGACGCGCCCGAAGGGTGGCGCATGGTGGACTTGGCGGAGGAACGCTTCTTCGACGTGGACATCTCGGGGCGCTTCGCCGAGGGGGATGCCGGCCCCGAGAGCGAGCGGCAGCAGGCGGACTAACTGGTGGGCAGCGGTCTGCTCCTGCTGGACCAGGGGCTCGCGAACCAGATGCAGGGAAGCTACCGCGTGGGCCTGCAGGCGCTGCTTTCCGGCCATCTCGAGCGCGACTTCCACTTCTGCATGGCCGCAGCGCCCCCTGGCAGGCGCGGCACGCGCCACGTCAGGCCGGCCGGGCGCTACTTCCAGCGGCTGCGCTGCGCCAGCATCGACGACATGCTCGTTGCGGAAGGGTCGCTGTTCGCCGCCTACCTCGAGCTTGCGGACGAGCTTCGCAAGCGCGTGCTTGAGCCCATGGGCGACCTCTACGAGCAGGAGCTGTCGCTGTACACCGGCGACATCGCCGCCGAGTGCTACACCGAGCTGAGCATCCGGGTAGGCTGAGCAAGCGGAATTATTAGCAAGCCGTTGGCGGGCTTGGCTCAGGCCAGGCGGACCTTCTTCGTGACCGGGCAGACTATCTCGCCGCCGCGCCGCAGGTAATGAACCAGGAAGCCCACGCCGGCAAGGGCGAGGGCAATGCCCAGCCCGGTGTAGAAGAACGCGACGAACCGGCTGGGGACGATTCCGAACTCGCGGAGCGCGATGCCGCCTCCCATCATGATGGCCATCATGATGTAGCCCTTCCCGTCGAAGAACCTGAGCACGTGCATGCGGTCCTCGCCGTAGCCCCTGATGCGGTCGGAGTGCTTGCCGACAAGCTTGCTGAACATCATGTGAAA
>CAQLOA010000033.1:2511-11609 GCA_948829205.1 uncultured Eggerthellaceae bacterium | reverse complement strand
GAACTTCTGGGTGCCGTGGTCGGGGATGTCGATCTTGGTGTCGCGGGGAATGGACAACAGCGACAGCTTGTTGTCGATGGGGTCGACCCGCACCACGATGTTGACGTCGCTTCGGGACATCTCGCCCTCGGTGCGCTCGTCCGACCCGATGAGCAGCATGTAGAAGACGTCGTTGAAGTTCGACTTGTAGCTGAGCGCCTCGTTGATGGCCATCAGCTCTTCGTCGGACTTGTCTCCCCTGTTCAGCTTGTTGGAGACGTCGTTGATGTAGAGGGCGAAGGCCGTGCCGGCGGCAAGCAGCGCCACCAGGATGGCCGCGAGCACTATGAACACCGTGCGCTTGCCGCCCTTCTTGGCCGTGGCGGCCGCATGGTAAACCTGCGCGTTGCGCGAGTAGTCGCCAACGTTCTGCTGGCCTCGCATCGGGTTGTACCTTTGGGACGTGCGTCTGTTGATGTCGTTTATGCTTCGTTTCGTCGGCATGGAACCGTTTCCCCTTGCTGTCTGGATTGCGCGCGCCACTTCACCTGAAGGCGAGATTCGCGCCCTTTGCGAGAGCATTGTTTCGGAACAGTTTTCAAGCTATGAATTATAGCAAGCATGCCCACTTCAGGGCAATGATTCGGACAACCGGGCATGCAATTACGCAGACGGCTCCACAAGGTTCACAAAGCTGTCGAGGTCGTATTCCCCCGAGAGCCTTACACGGTTGAGCGCCATCGGGTTGTCGCCGACGTGGACCCGGTCGTTCTTCACGGTGTACGCGCAGAACAGCCCGGCGTCGTCGAGCGCCGCCCAGGCGGCCTCGTTGTTGTCCCCGAAGGGGTATGCCATGGCCACGGCGCCGCTTCCGCCCGTCACCTCGTTGGACGCCATTATGTCGTCGTAGATCTCCTGCTGCGAAAGCGCATGTATGATGCCGCCCTTCCCCACGTTGCTCCCGGCGCGGTGCATGTCGTAGGAATGCGACTCGAACTGAACGAAGGGGCTGGCGTAGTCGACCACGTTCTGGGCAGCGTCCTTCGCGACCACGAACGAAGTGGCCGGCACCTCGTATTCCTCAAGCACGGGGATGCCATGCTTCAGGAAGCCCGCCTCGCCGTCGTCGAACGTGAGGATCACGCTCTTCGCAGGAAGGGTATGGGTTCCATCCACCCATGCGCGCAGCTCCTGATGCGACGGGAAATAGTAGTCGTTGTCGCGCAGGTAGGCGCACTGCTCGGCCAGCTTCGTGTCGAGGATGTAGTTGTTGTTCATGTCGGCCGGCACGTCGTCAGCGGAATACACGTAGTGATACATCAGCACCGGGATGTCCTGAGCGGGCGCATCGAACGAGTTGACCACGTGCACGGTGCGCTTGGCCTGCGCCTTCGCGCCGTCGGCCGTGGTGACGGTATACGTCACCTCGTAGTCGCCCAGCGCGTCGGGGTTCACGGTGCCGGTGGTCTCAATCGACGAGGTAATGTCGCCAACGTCGGGGTCGACCGCATGACACCCCGCCTCGATGTATTCCTCGCCCTTCAGGACGTAGGTGTCGCGGTCGCCTGCGATCGTCATGACAACGTCGTCTGCAGCGACGACGGTTTCCGCGGGAAGGGCCTCGGAGAAAGTCGTGCTGGCCATTGGCTCGGCCTGTGCGTCTGTCTTCTCGGCCCCAGAACCGCTTCCGTTGCCGAACGCGAACGCCATAACGGCGGCCACGGCCGCAATTGCGGCCACCGCGATGACGACGGCTGCAACGAACGGCGCCTTCGACCGCGGAGGCCTGGCGTTGGCGGCAGCATGCACGTTTCGCCCTGCAGCATTCGTTGTCCTGTACGTTGGCATATGGTTCCTAATTACAAATCGGCCGGGGTGACCGGCTTCCAGCTTTCGTCGGCCATGATTCTACGCGCCTCGCGCCATCCATCGAAGAGCGCAAGCGCGCCCTCCTTCAAATCCCCACGGTCGACGGCGACGAGCCGGATTGCCTCCTTGGCCGCGCATGCTGCGGTGCCAAGCCCGAACAGCAGCGGGTTGTAGTCGCCCTGCAGCTGCATGTAATGGGCCATGTGGCCGCGGTTGCGCATGACGTGCCGACGCGTCATGTTCGACGAGCCGTTCAGCTGCCGCACGCCGCTGACCTCCCAGTGATGGATGTCGCGCGTGCGCTGCAGGATCACGTCCTGCACAACGGCTGACTCGCCAACCTTGCTGGCAAGGTACCCATAGACGCAGTCGTCCCAGTAGATGAAAAAGCGCGCGTCAGGGGGCCCCAGCTTCTCCACGATGCCGCGGCTGAACAGGCCGCCTTCGAAGCACATCGTGTTGGTGGGCTTGCACCCCGTCTCGTCGAACCCGGAGGATGCAAGCGGGTTGTACATGCCCAGCGGCTCGATGAACTGGTACTGCCAGTAGAATGGGCCTCCGTCGTAGTCGAGGCGCGAGCCCTGCACCACGTCGAACGGGCCTGCCCACTTCGAAAGCTTGCCGATGGCGTCGGGCATCACGGTGACGTCGTCGTCCATCAACCAGAACCATTCGGCGCCCAAGCGGTAGGCCTGCCGCACGCCCTCGGCGAAGCCTCCTGCACCGCCGGTGTTTTCGGCCATGGGAACGTAGACGAACGCATCGCCGCCATCGGGCCAAGGCGCAGCCGTAAGGCCTTCGTCGACCAGACGTCGATACAGCTCAACGACGTTCGCAGCCTCCGGCGAGTTCTCGTTGTCCACGACGATGACGCGCCAAGGCGCGTCCTGCAGGTACAAAAGCGAATCCAGCAGCTGGTCAAGCAGCTGCTGGCGCTTGTAGGTAACTATGACGATGGCGAGTTTCTCCATACGGGAATTCTAGCATCCTGGACGGCGCCGGCGCTGACGGGTTGTATCCCGGCTTACGCCATGCGTCCGACATCATGACATCGACTTGGACCCGTTCTCAATCCCCAATAGGCATCGTATACGAGCTAGCCGAAGACATGCATGGTTCGCTTTCACTACACATTGCACGCAAGCGACGATTAGCATGGCCGTAGAGGAGTTCGAGTCTGTCTAGTTCAAAACTATATCGTCGGGATCGATGCAGTTATCTTCCGACTGAGCCGGGACGCTCCCGCCGGATCCGCGCCCGCCAGACCCCTGGCCGACCGAGTCGTAGCCGCCGGAACGAGAGCCCGAGCCCGATGAACCATTAGATTGGCTCTGCTTCGCGGCCTCTGCAGCAGCAGCTTCAGCCGCAGCTTGCGCTTGCGCTTCCGCTTCGGCTTGAGCAGCAGCTGCCTCCGCGGCAGCGATCTGCTTTTCGGCCTCCAAGGTGGTCGCCGCATCTCCTTCTTCAACGTAGGCTAGATATGCTTGGCCGCTTGCAGGGTCAATGTTTACGGTTATGTCCTCGGCATCAGCCAACGAAGCCAGAACCAATTGGTGTAGAACGAAGATTGTGCCGTCAGATTCAGTGAACTGAAGGTCGTAAGCCTCGTTCATGACCAAATCGTCGGCAGGCAACGCGGATGCTTCAGAGGATGTGGAGCTAGAGGACGAATCGTTCTTGGAGGAAGATGAGGCCTCCGCGCCATCAGCCTTGGAGGCGCCGCCTTCGAAAATGACGTCCGCAAAGAAGACGTCCGCGGTCTGGTTCGGCTCCCATGCTTGGTCGGCCCTCATCAGGTTTGCAGAAAAGGCCTCTTCCTCGACGCCCTTCACCTGCAGACCCGTAATTGTTTTGTCGGTACCATTAGTCATGGGAAAATTCACCACTTCGACATCCTCATTCCCTATGACAAGCTCGCATGTCAGCTCTTCGACAATCTCGGCCTCATCCTGCTCAGGCTCCTGTTGCGATGAGCACGCCGAAAGACCAAAAAACGCCATGCATCCAGCAAGCGCTAGGGCGATTGTTTTCCCCTTCATGCTTTCCCCGTTGTTCATAATGTTCATTCCTTTCCTTATGGCTGCAGGCTCATTCTACATCCGTGCGCTCAAAGCTCTAAGAGAGATGTCCTCGCAAACGAAAACATCCCTACGTCTCGTATCTGAAATCGCCCACAACGCGAACCGATTCCGGAGACCCTATCAGCACCTTCACTGAAAGCGCTCGGGCCGCCCAAGCGGCACTGCCTATATATGCCGCATACGCATCGCATTCGTCGGCTTCGCCGTTCAGAAGGAACGCTTCGTAAGTGCCGACGTTCCCCGAGTCGTCCCGAACTCGTATGTAGACATTGTCGTCTGGCGAAAGGTGCGCCCCCTTCGCATCGTCTCCGACATAGCCGGTAATGCAACCTGCGAGTTTGATCAGGTCGCCTTCGTGCTGGACGTCGCATGTGGCCTCTAGCCCATCGACCGGAGCAGCCGAGTCCTCCACTTCCTCTGCTCCCGTCTCAACAATGTCGACCAACGGGCACGGCATGATGAATGCATCGTCTGCCAAGTCTTTGACATGCCGCTGCGCCCGCTCCACCACTACGCTGTCGAAGTCGCCTCCGAGCAACCGCAACGCGTTGTACGGAACCATCTTGTCGAACGTGGCGGAAACGTTCTCGCTGGCAAAATACGGAAGGAGGCCTATTGCAAACGAATCTCGGAACATCAGCATCCTTCCGTTTGCAACGGCCTCTTCTGAAAAGGGGTTTTCCACCGTAATGCTCGTGACCACTACGCCATCGTTGGGGTCAGAGCCCTGCTCGTACTCCCAAAACGACCCGCTTCGCTGCGTACCAGACGCACCAGAGCCATCGTTTACTCCACGTGCATACCAGTCCATTTCGGGCGTGGCCGAAATCGGAAACAGCATGAGGCTGAGATCGCCTATGTAGTCGTCGCGGGGAAACAGGTCTCCGTCGGTAAGGCCCATCGTCTTGGCGTCGAGCGAATCGGCCAGCGCATCATGGGCAAGAAGAGCTCCCCTGTCACTCCAATGGGAGTCGCGCAAGAAATACTGCACCGTGTCGGCATCTGCCACAGAGGTTTCGCTACCTTCCTTCAAGTTGAACACGTCGAACATGTCAACGTAATTGACGCCCTGCCTCTCGAGCTGTTCTTTCAACATCGCCATGCTCTGGTCCTCCACTTCGGGATACATGGAGGGCATGCTCTCGGGATACAGGGCGTTTTTGTTCGGCGCCACGGTAAACGCGAACGATGATCCTTGGGCTTCGCACCAGTCCTGCAACATTCGAACATTGTGCGCTATCGCATAAGCCTGCCTTTGCCGCAAAGGGGCACGATCCTGGTAATCGCTCAGCGTGCCTGCATAGTAGAGCCATCCATCGTCGCCGAAAACAACGTTTTCTGCAGTAGAAACCCCGAAGACGGACGTAAATAACCTGGCGTCTGCGTCGACCAGGTAGCTCTTGTACGCATAGTGGTCAGTGAAATAGCAACCTGCCTGCTGAAGAAATTCGACGTTAAGGCCTCCGCTCTCTACCACGAGCTTGGGAGCTTCGGCCAGATCGCGATTTTCTTCGGTCGAATTCGTGGGAGCCCAAAGCATTCCGAAAAGCGGCACCAACATGGCAGCAATGACGACTATTGGAAAAAGCCACTGCACCGCCCTGTAACTGGCAAGGGGCTTGTCTATGTCGTTGAGAATGCGCTCCTTCATAATAGCCCTTTCCGCGCCTTCATCTCATCGCTCCGCGTCCCTAGGTTCATAGGTGACAGCATGGCGTTTGATGGGCTTCATCACCTCTCGTGTGCTAGAACCTGAAATATATGAACGGACTGTATGCTCCGCCTGCCAGTGATAGCACGCATACGGCTAGCATCGCAATGCACAACACGCTTCCCGCCAAGTCGAACTTCTTCTGGGAGGCCAGGGGCATCTTCGCAATGCGCGCCTTCAGCATCGGAAGAATAGGGAATGCGAAAACGGCTCCGCCGATGGCCGAAACCACGAACAACGGGGTCATCTGAGCACACCATATAAGCCACCCATCCGTAGTCCATGGAGCCCATACAGCGAACATCTTCCCAATCAGAAGCATTCCTTGGTCGATGGAGTCGGCACGGAATATCACGAATGCCAGCATCACGACCAACATCGCATAAACCCAACCAATAGGCTTCGGAAGCCGTTTGATGGGCAGGTATTCTTCCAACAGAAGGAAAAAACCATGAATCAGCCCCCAGACAACAAACGTCCATGCGGCGCCGTGCCACAGACCGCAACAGACGAAAACGAACGCCTTGTTCCCAACCGTCCTTAGCCTTCCCCGCCGATTGCCGCCCAATGGGATGTAGAGGTATTCACGAAGCCATGTTGAAAGCGAAATATGCCACCGACGCCAGAATTCGCGTATAGACGTCGAGATATAGGGATAGTTGAAGTTTTCCTTGTAAGAAAATCCGAACATTCGCGCCATTCCGATCGCCATGTCCGAGTATGCACTGAAGTCGAAGTATATCTGCAGAAGATAGGCGAAGGCGCCGAGCCATGCCAGCGGAGCATTGATCGCGTCAAGATTTGCCGAAAAAACCGCATCCACGCATTTGGCCATGACGTCGGCCACCATGAGCTTCTTGAAAAGCCCTACTATGAAGCGCTTAAGCCCCGCCTGCACGCCTGCGATTGTCATCGTGCGGCTGCGAAGCTGCTCGTCGACGTCATGGTAGCGAATAATCGGACCAGCTATCAGCTGTGGGAAAAACGAGATATACAGCAGAACGCGAATGATGTTGCGCTGAGGCGGCACATCCCCTCGATATACGTCAACGATGTAAGACAGCGCCTGGAAAGTGTAAAAGCTGATGCCAATTGGGAGAGCGAAGTTAGGTTCAGAAATCGAAAACGCTTCGCACGAAAGCTCGTTCAACATTCCGATCACCCAATCGGCATATTTGAAAAGCCCGAGCGACCCCAGACAAGCAACTACGGAAACAACGCATACGACTTTCTTGGAGGTGCCGCTCGCCGCACCCACAATCCTTCCGCACACGTAAACGAACAGCGACGTGCCGATCATGAGAAGAACGTAGACGGGCTCGCCGTAAGCGTAGAACACCAGGCTGGCGATCACCAGAAAGACGTTCTGGATGCTCGTATTGCGCATCAGGGCAGCCAGCAGAAAAACCACCGGCAAGAATACGCACAGGAATACTAAGGAGCTGAATACCAAGGCTTTACAGGGTCATCAGAACAGTGTGCAAAGAAAACATCGCGACCTCCGACGCCATTATAGCGAATGACGCACTTTGCAATCTACTTGTAATAGGTAATCGGTGCATTCCCGTACGTGTTCATGTACCAGTTGTAATTGGGAAGGCCTGCCACCATGTCGGGGTCGCAGACATAAGTCGTTCCGTTCATATGGATTTCGACCCAACCATGCGGCGCACGCCCTTGGGACCGAGAAGGGACATGCCCGGATACGACATTAGCATCATACCCCACAGCCTTCGCAAGCCAGCAGAACAGCGCAGCATAGCGATAGCAATTGCCTCCTCCGTTGTAATACATCTCCTTGGCAAAGGGGATGCTCCAATTGCCCGTAGGGTATTTCGAGCCACTGATGTAGCGATAGCTTGCAACATAGTTGAACAAGGTGCGCAAATCACGTCCATGGGAAGCGATGATGCTGGTCAGAATCCTGTCTAGTTCCGCGTCCCCGCTTACATTCACCGAGCCAAGCACGCCATCGTTGTCTGCGTAATAGAACTGTCCATCAGGCGCCCAGTAAACTCCGCGAACGACATAGCCTTGATCAAATCGCCCATAGTAGTTCTTGCCGCCGATCGCAAACAATCCCAAATGCGCGCCGTAAAACCCTGGGGCGACGCCCGAATCCAGCCTGTATCTTTGCAGCGTTCCCCCATCGTAGAGACCCGTGACGAGCCATCCTTCATAATCGGCGAGAAGCCCGTTGTTGTCGGCTAGGAAGATCTGGGTATAGCCACGCCCCGAGATGGCGAGTTTCCCGCGAAGAACGTAGCCAAGTCCGGGTCGTCCGTAATATGCTCCGCCATCTACGCGGAAGAAGCCTATCTTCGTGCCTCCGTCGGGTTCTATGTAATAACGCTGCAGACCTTGTCCAAACGCAGTCGTCACCTGCCAGCCAGGCGCAAGCAGGCGCCCATCGTTGTCAGCGTACATCTTGCGACCGTCAGGCAGATCAAGCCTTCCTCTTGCAACAAAGCCGCCATCCGCACGCGTGTAATGGAAGTAGCCGTCAGAGGAGGCACCCGGCACGGCCGCATGAGCGTTCGCGTCTATGTAGTAGCGCTCGAGGCGCCCGTTGGTGTAGGCGCCCGTGACGTGCCATCCCGGAGCCAGCAGCCTGCCGTCGTTGTCGGCGAAGTACCAGTAGTTGGTCGCGGCGTCGCGATAGACCCCGCGAAGCACATAGCCTGCACCCTTCAAACCATAGACCCAGTGGCCGCCACCGGCATTGATGAGACCCG
Source organism: uncultured Eggerthellaceae bacterium (assembly GCA_948829205.1). Taxonomy (GTDB): domain Bacteria; phylum Actinomycetota; class Coriobacteriia; order Coriobacteriales; family Eggerthellaceae; genus MGBC163016. Next base: position 3,234 of record CAQLOA010000033.1, on the reverse strand, counting down.
TTGCCGTCTTGCCCTGCGAATCAACATAATAGCGCTGCAGGCCTTGGCCATACTCGGATGTCACTAGGAATCCTTCGTCATAAAGCCGTCCATTGTTGTCCGCCAGAAACGCCGTTCCGTCCCCCGTGTCGACCCGTCCGCGCGCGACGTATCCGGTATCGCCTCGGGTGAAATGCTTGTATCCATCGAAGGATACGCCCGGCACGGCCGCATGAGCGTTAGCGTCTATGTAGTAGCGCTCGAGGCGCCCGTTGGTGTAGGCGCCCGTGACGTGCCATCCCGGAGCCAGCAGCCTGCCGTCGTTGTCGGCGAAGTACCAGTAGTTGGTCGCGACGTCGCGATAGACCCCCCGTACCACATGTCCATAAGAGGTGCCGAAAGCCCACCATCCCGCGGAGGCCGCGTTGATGAGTCCCTTGGTCAATGCGCCCGTGGTCGGATCAAGCCAATAGCGCTCGAGGCCACCCCTTGCCCCGTTCGGAGCAGTATCAACGACCAGCCAACCTTTTGCCTTCACGCCGTCTCTGTAAAAGTACAGATTGCCATTTTCCGCAACCCATCCATTTCGCACGACCGCAGACACCGTCACGTCAGATGCACCAGAGACCGGTTTGTCGGTCAGAAGAGAGTCGCCGGAAGCAATAATGTCGTCGGGCATGGCCCCAGTCGGGTTATTCGCATCATTGCCGGCGGATTCCATATCGTCGACGTCGTCGGAGCTAT
>CAQLOA010000033.1:0-2501 GCA_948829205.1 uncultured Eggerthellaceae bacterium | reverse complement strand
ATTCCAACAATCCACGTCAGAGGCGTCTTCGTCGCCGACAGCGGAGCTCGCGCCCTTGCCGTCCAAAGCGACCTCGGGTGGTTCCGGAGTTCTGCTTCCATCCATTCCCAGGCTTTTGGCCGTTGCCAGAATCTCGTCTTCTTGACCGAGAACGCACGCATCGGCCTCTTCTGCCCAAGCAGCCGCAGGAACTAGGAAAAGAGACGCGATAACGGCCACTATGAAGGTTTTCAACGGATTGATGGTCATGGTATCCCCCGATCGTGCGCGGACCGTTCCCTCGCGGCCGAGCCGAATATCTTTCAAAGGTCATGTCATGCTGCCTGCAAACAGCATCCGAACGACAGGCGGCCTATCCGTTCTTAGTATACTCCCCAAACCGCAGGATATAAGAGCGAAACTAAGAACGCGCGTCCGGTTTCGAAGCATTGTATAAATTAAGACGTTACTGCATTAGCAACTAAACAGCATTAATCGACGATTGGCTTCATTCGTCTGACCGCCACAGGAAGATATATAAGCAGAACTTGGCCGATGTCTAGCCGTTCCCTGCTCTCTAGGCGCCGGCGAGCACATCGATGAATCGAGACCTCCCGCTGTTCAAAGGGAGAAGAGGGCACCTCGTCCGGCGCGGTATAATTGTGGGTACGTTTTGACAAGACGACCTTGGGGGCTTGCTGATTCTTGCTTGAATGGATCGAATGCGGCATCGTGCTGTTGGTGGCCATAGCCTCCACCATCGCGGCCACCCCCCTTGCACGCAAGATCGCAGTCGCCTGCGACGCCATCGACTATCCCGACAAGCGACGCGTGAACACCAAGCCCATTCCGCGCATGGGCGGAGTCGCGATGTTCGTCGGAATCGTCGCAAGCGTCATCGTCATCGACATAGGCGTGCTGTTCTTCGGCTGGGTGAACCCGTTCTCGTCCTCGGCCAGCGGCCGCGTCGACTTCACGCTTGTCGCACTTGGCATCGCGTTCATGTTCATCGTGGGCGTGATCGACGACATCTCGGGCCTACGCGCCCGATACAAGTTCATCGGGCAGGTCATCGCCGCAGCCATCGTGTCGAGCTCGGGACTTCTGCTGCAGAACATACAGAACCCGTTCGTGGAGGGTGGCTTCATCGAGTTCGGATGGCTCGCCTACCCCATAACCGTCATCTACCTGGTGTGCTTCGCGAACATCATCAATCTGATCGACGGGCTCGACGGCCTGGCATCGGGCATAAGCGCAATATCCGCAGGCACCATATTCGTGTTCGCGATATTCGCGGGCCGCGCCGGCTCGGCGATACTCTGCGTGATCATCGTGGGCATATGCCTCGGCTTCCTGAAGTTCAACCACCATCCCGCATCCATATTCATGGGCGACTCGGGGTCGCTTCTGCTGGGACTTTCGCTGGGCATAGTGTCTCTGCTTGCCGTAGCCCGCTCCACGCTGATAATCTCGCTGCTCGTGCCCATCCTGGCCGCAGGCGTGCCCATAATGGACACGGCGGCAGCGATCATACGCCGCACGCGGGCGCATCAGCCCATCGACGCGCCCGACAAGGGCCACATCCATCACCGCCTTCTAGCCGCGGGGTACACCCAGGAATTCACCGTGTTCATCATGTGGGCATGGACGGCGATGCTTGCGGTGTGCGGAATCGTGCTGGCGGAATCGGACGGAATGGCCCGCGTGGTCGCCATCGTGCTCGCCGCGGTGGTCACCGGCATTGCCATCTACAAGCTGCGCCTGCTTGACCCCGTGCTGAAGCACTACTACAACCCGCGCAAGAGCAAGCAGCAGCGCCAAGAAGAGGAAGACGCCGAAGTCATGAGGCGTCTGAATCGGGCAACGAGAAGAGACGCGTCAAATTCGCCCATCTACGCCCCACCGACCCGCCACAACACTCCCGCAAGGAACGATTCCGGCAAAGAGAGGAGGCGCCGACCGTGAACGCGAGCGTCCACAATGCAAACGAGCCCTCAAGGGCGAAAGAGAACACCCTGCACGCAAACGAGCGCCAGCACGAAACCATCTCCTCTGCATTCCCCGACAAAGATGCTGTCACCGTCGTCATGGCGGCAGACGACGGCTACGTCCCATACCTCTCGACGCTTTTCCAGTCAATCGTCGAGAATGCGAGCCCGGAGCGGCTTTACGACGTCGTCATACTGACCACCGACATATCCGAAACGCACCAACGTCTGATGAAAGGACAGGCCCAAAGCAGCAACGTAAGCCTCAGGTTCTATGACGTCGCGCCCCTTGCCAAAGGGAAGGTAGAGAACCTGAAACTTCGAGGGCACTTCCAGATCGAGACGTACTACCGCCTGCTCATGCAAGACATCTTCCTGGGCTGGGACAAGGTTCTCTACCTCGATTCCGACATGGTCGTCCTTCGCGACGTGGCGGAGCTCTTCGACACAGACGTCGAAGGGTACCTTCTTGCAGCATGCAGGGACGCGGACACAGCGGGCCTCTACAACGGCTACGACCCGTCGCGCAAGCCC
>CAQLOA010000032.1 GCA_948829205.1 uncultured Eggerthellaceae bacterium | reverse complement strand
GTCGACAACCCCGTCATCGAGATGGAGGGCCTGGCCATCCGCCCGCCCGCCATGACCACGTCCAACAAGACGGAAGACGAGGTCAGCAGCCTCAGCTCCGGCGTGGTCTCGGTCGAGGACGAGAACGGCACCGTGCGCGAGTTCGCATTCGCCAACGGCCAGCAGTCCGGCGCCGGCCGCAGCTACAGCCTCATGGACACGCTGCTGCGCTCCGGGTCCGAAACCGCCCATGCGGCTGACAGCACGGGTTCCATCGTCATCGACTTCGGCACCCGCATAGCCATCAAGAAGATCACCATCAAGGTGACGGCCACCACCAAGGCGGACGCGACCCTGGCCGAGATCGGCAAGGTCGAGTTCCTGAACAAGATGGAAGACCGCATCGATCCGCCCGACCTTTCCATCCCCACCAACCTCAAGGGCGAGCCCGGAGACAAGAAGATATCCTTCACCTGGGACCCACAGCTCAACATCACCGGCTACGAGATCCGCATGACCAGCCCCGAAGGCAAGACCACCGTCAACTCCACCGTGCTCCCGGCCTTCTCCATCGCCGACAAGAAGATGAAGTCGGGAACATACGTCGCCAGCGTGCGTTCCACCAACGGCGACTGGAAGAGCCCCTGGTCCGACGACGTTTCCGTCGAGCTCGTTCCCACGAAGCGTCCCGACATGCCCACGGGCATATCCGTCACGCCAGGCTATCGCGAGCTCATCGTGTCCTGGCCTGCGGTGGAAGACGCCGCCTACTACAACATGTACTACCGCGAGGCCAGCGCTTCGCAGTTCACGGCGGTGCCCGGCAACATAACCAACAACCGCTACACGCTTACCAACCTGAAGGGCGACACCACCTACATCCTTTACCTCACCGCGTCCAACAACTTCGGCACGTCGCCCAAGTCCGAGGACCGCACGGGCATCACGCTCGGCGAGGTCCGGGCCAAGGTGCCTTGGTACAACCTGATCAACCGCACCGCCCAGCACAAGGCGGGCAACGGCTTCGACGTGTGGAGTCCCGACCAGGCAAAGGCCAACGACAACATCGCGTCCATCGTCGCCACTGACGACAACGACGATTCCGTCAATCCCGGGTTCGACCCCTACTGGATGATCGACGGCGACTACGGCACCGGCTACATCCCGAAGCGCATGTCCACCTACTATGACGGCGCACGCGTGGTGTTCGACGACGCCTACGACATGGACACGCTGATCATCACGTCCTCGTTCATGGACGGTTACGGATACACCGGGGTCGCCGACCTTCGCGTCAACATCAAGGACGCCGCAGGCAACACGTCCTACTACAACATGTCCAACGGCACCGTCACCACGTCTGCGGTGGGTTCCGACGCCCCGAACTCCTTCGTCGTCAAGTTCCCGAAGAGCAGCGTCAAGGAGATAACGGTCGGATCCATGCGCGCCTATGGCTGGAAGGCGGCCATCTCCGAGATCGCGTTCTACAAGTACGACTCCATCTCCGACGACCTGGCCGCCATTTGGGACGACGACCTGCACACGGTGCTCAAGGGCGACGTCGACGGCACCGCGATCGACTCCGCATACCTCGACCAGCTCGAGTCCCGCATCAACACGGTCGACTCCGAATGCAACGAGTACGCCCCCAACCGTGCGTTGTTGCTGCAAGAGTTTGCCTATGCCCGTCAGGCGCTTAGGCTTGGAAGCGCCGGCGACCCCGCCCGCATCTACTCCGCCATCGACTCCACCACGAACGCCAACGTCGGAGGCATAAACAGCTGGCAGCCCATCGGCGTCGCCGCCAAGGCCGACGACAAGCTGCAGGTGTTCGTGGGGGGAAGGGCCAATGCCGCATCCGACCCCATCACCACCGGTGCAAGCCCACTCGCTATGTACATCAGCCAGAACGGCGGCGAGACCAAGGACGTGCTGACCGAGGTCGCGCACCTCAACTACGGCATGAACGAGGTCACCGTGCCCGCCACGGGCAACTCCATCGCCACGCAGGAAACAGGCGGCCAGCTGTACGTCGTCTGCACCACGTACAACAAGAGCATGGAGTTCAACGTGCGCGTCATCGGCGGAACCGACATCGCCTGCCTGAACCTTTACAAGGTCACCGACGACGCCGAGTACAGGAAGCGCTGCGAGGCCTACGTCGACGAGCTCAACGAGCAGGTCTCAAACCTGCAGGAAACGCACGCCAACGGCAACCACAGCGTCGAGAAGTACACCGACGCGGGATGCTTCGCCAACACCACCGACATCATGCTTGACAGCATCATGTTCTCGGTGCCCGCCACCAGCGCCCTTGGCGGCTTGGGCCGCGACGCCAGCAGGGAGCAGCAGGTCGACCAGCTCGTAAGGTCCACCAAGTCCTCCGAGGAAATGATGCAGCTGTACTGGCAACACAAGGGTCTCGGCACCATGACCACTGCCGAGCAGCAGGCCTATAGCGGAAGGAACGGCATTCCTGCCGGACATCTGAACCCGCGCTACGTGCGCACCAACCCCGGCGTGTTCATGTACGCCGCCGGCAACCACATCGGCATCCAGTACGGCAGCACGTCCGTCACAGGGACGCCTGGCGTCACCTGCACCGAAGAGGGCCTGTGGCAGTCCGGATACTACTTCGGATGGGGCCTCGCGCACGAGATCGGCCACCAGATCAACAACGGCGGCTACACCTACGCCGAGACCACCAACAACTACTATGCCCAGCTGATCACGGCCAACGAGAACAACGAAACCTCCCGCTACAACTGCCAGTCGCTCTACGACCGCGTCACTTCGGGCACGAAGGCACCGCCTTCCGGCAAGACGGGAATCGGCCTGTACTGGTCGCTGCACCTTGCCTACGACGACGGGTACAACTACAAGCAGTACAGCAACTACACCGACCTGTACAACAACATCATAATGGCGCGCATCGACTCCATCTCGCGCAACCCCGAGAAGGCTCCCGGAACCGGCTTCACGCTTGCCGGCGCCGACAAGGACAACACGTTCATGAGGCTGGCCTGCGCCGCCGCCGGCGACGCGCAGTCGGGATTCGGCCGCAACCTGCTCGACTACTTCGAGGCCTGGGGACAGACGCCCGACGAGACCACCATCGCCTACGCGTCGCAGTTCCCCAAGGAACAGCGCCTGATTCAGTACGTCAACGACGACGCCCGCGTCTACCGCATCCAGGGCGGCCAGTCGGTCGGAGCCAACACCGAGGTCTGGGCCGACCTTTACGAGGGTGGTGCCGAGAACGTCGACAACGACAGCAAGAAGATCACCGACTCCCGCATCGTGAACACGCGCCAGGTCACTCTGAAGATGGGCATCAGCGGCAACGCCTCCAACAAGACGGAAGGCCTCATCGGCTTCGAGATCCTGCGCAACGGCAAGGCGGTCGCCTTCCAGGCGTTCAACCCCACGAAGAGCGGCGAGCAGAACACCTCGGGCGAGATCACCTACACCGACACCATAGTCACCGAGAACAACCGCACCTACACCTATGAGGTGCGCGCAGTGGACAATCTGCTGAACACCAGCAAGAACACCGTCAAGTTCCCGCAGATCAAGGTATCCGACAAGGGCACCTACACCGACAAGAGCCGCTGGACGGCAACCACCAACATGACGTCTTCCGACGACCAGGACTACAACACCTCGGGCGAAAACGTCGGCATCGAGGGCGGCGCCAACTCCTCGTGCGAGGGCGTGGTCGAAACCAGCGCGGTAAGCAAGGTGATCGACGGCGACGCCGCCACCGCCTATGTGGGAACCATACCCACCGGCGACAAGGCCCCCGTCGACTCCACAGGCGCTGCGGTCGACCCGGGCGCACCGTACGTCGAGGTCGACTTCGGAAGCACGCTGCAGGTAACCGGCATCACGGTTCCTCACGACGACGACCTGGCCTTCCAGACGTCCACCATACAGGTGAGCACGGACGGGACGAGCTGGACGACGCTTGCTCGCGGCACCGGCATTTCGAACCCCAGCGACGACAGCTCCACCTATTACTTCGACGTCGCGGGCGACAACCAGCTGAAGATTCACTCGGCTTCCAAGCTGCGTCTCGTCGGAGCTGCCGAAAGCACTGGCATGACGCTGCACGAGATCGACGTCGTCGGCCCCGTTGGCGACAACGCGGACTTCCTGGACGCCGAGGGATGGGTGGGCTACATCGACGCCGACACCACCTATGCTCCCGAAACGGTGCCTGGCGAGAACACCATCCCGCAGGGCTCCCTCGTGTTCGTCGGCAACTACAGCGGCGACACCGCCTATAACGCGCTCAAGATGTACTCGTGCAACGACCAGGGCGCAAGCATGATCGGAGGCACGCAGGTGTTCTTCGCGCAGGAGCCTGCCGAGGGACGCAACCTGGGCAAGACGGCCGACGGTCGCTGGATCTGGTACATCACTCCCGACGAGATGGCCGAGGCCGGCTGGACGCTGCCGACAAGCATTGCAGCCGAGCTCTACCGCGTCGACGATGCCATGACGCTCGCCAACGAACGCCTGGTGGCCAACACGCTCACCAAGACGCTCCCGAGCAGCATACCCACCATACACCTGAACATAAACAGCCCCACCGACATGGGCGACCCGACGGCCAAGGCCAACTAGGGAAGGGAAGCACGATGAAGAAACTCGCAAGCATCCTTACTTCATTCGTCCTGGCCTTCGGCTTGATGGTCCCCACCGCGGCGTTCGCCAACGACGGCTACGCCTCCGTGGCAATCGACTACAACGGGCAGCGCATCAACCTGAAGCCCCAGGTCTCGGACGATGCAAACTCGCTCATGGTCTCGTTTGACGTGCAGGCCGACGATGAAAGGTACCAAAGCTACATTCAGACGTCTTTCTCCCTGTCCTCCGAGGCCCGCAGCACCCGCATCGCCCAGGCCGACGCGTCGGGAAGCACGGTGGTCGCCGTCGTGTCGAACGGCGAAAACCCCCTGGCCTTCAGCGACGGCGTCTTCTATCTGGGCCAGCTTTCGGTGAATGTGGCCGCCAAGCTCGGCGAAGGCGACGGTACGGGGGCCAAGGTCGTGGTCTCGTCCATGGACGCCACCGACTCCAGCTTCTCCGCGCCCGCCATGTACACCATGGACACGCGTACCGACGAGGGCACAATGACGGACGTTGCATCGCGCTCCGTGCCGTTCTCCATAGCCGCGTCGGCCTACACCGGAACCGAGGTTCCTGGCATCGGCAATCCTCCCGAGCAGCAGCCCCCGACCGTTTTCGAGAAGGACCCGTCGACCGTCGGAGTCGGGCTTGGACAGATGGGTTCCGGAACCTCCATTTCCGAGGGCGCCAAGTCCACCCTGCAGACCATCGGTGCCGACATCCTGCAGAAGGTGAAGGACGACCTGGCCAACATGCTGGCCGGCAAGGGCACCGCCATCGGGCTCACCCCCGAGCAGCTTCAAGAGATCGCAAAGGTTGTCGAAGCCGCAGGCGGCGACCTTTCCAAGGTCGACATCTCGCTTACGCCCGTGGCTGCCAAGCTCGGCTCCGAAAGCGCCTCGGACGCCATCAGCGAGCTGAACAAGAAGTTCTCGGGCGCCACGCTGCTCAGCATCTACGACCTCGGCGTGAACCTCGTGGCATCGTGCGGGACCGTCAGCACGGGCGACATTGCCATGTCCGAGCTTGCCAGCCCCATCGAGTTCACCGTGGCCGTGCCTGACGGCTCGCTTGCCACCATGAACGCAGCGGTAGGGTTCGTGCATGCTGGCGCGGTCGACACCATCAACAAGGGCGTCGTCCCGGACGCTCAGGCCAACACGGTGTCGTTCCCGGCATCCAAGTTCTCGCCGTATGCCGTCTACGGCAAGATGAAGACGGCGACCCCCAACGGCAACAACTACGGCAGCCTGGTCAGCTCGGGCGACACGAAGCCCTTCATCATGCTTGGCTTCGCCGGCGTGGTGCTCGTCGCCAGCATCATCGTGGTATTCACCGGCCGCAAAAAGGCCGAAGGGTCTACCAAGTAGACTTATCTGGGCAACATCGCATAACCAGCAAGGCGGCGCATCGAAAAGCGCCGCCTCTTTTGCGTTAATATCTACCCCCATGAAAACGCTGGTCAACATCCTGAAGGCGCTTGTCGCCCTTGTTCTGGTCGTCGTTCTGGCCACGGTGGCCATCAACGCCTACTGCATCCTTGGCACCCGCGACCAGGTGCATACCATCGCCCAGGTGCAGGAGGAGGGCAAGCACGCCGATGCCATCCTGGTGCTGGGCGCATCGGTGCTTCCTGACGGCACCCCTTCCGACATCCTTGCCGACAGGCTCGAAGTGGCCGCCGACCTTTACCTGGCAGGGGCGGCCCCCGTCGTCGTAGCCAGCGGGGACAACCGCGACTCGCATTACAACGAGTCAGACGCCATGAAACGCTATCTGGAAAGCCTGGGGGTTCCTTCCGATGCCATAGCCGTCGACCATGCCGGTTACGACACCTATGGCTCGGTATACCGGGCGTGCTACACATACGGTGCCAGCAGCATGTTTGTCGTGACGCAGGCCTACCACCTGTACCGGGCGCTTATGATAGCCGACATGCTTGGCGTGCAATCCATCGGCGTCGCATCGGACAAGGGCGCCTACGACAACCAGAAGCAGTACAGCCTTCGCGACGTGGCCGCCCGCGACAAGGATTTCTTCCAGGCATTGTTCAAGGTGAAGCCCGAGGACGCCGACCAGTCATACGGAAGGTAGCAAGAAGAGAGGCATGTTGCGCACGTGACGCCGTCCTCGAACGCCTTCACACTGTTAAACTATCCTCGTCGAAAGGAACCGACATGTCCGACGAAAACCACATGCACGACGACGCGGAGCCGCAAGCGAGGCCCAAGCCCATCCCCAACGGGATATCGTCCAGCATTTCCGGCCCTGGAATCGGCGACGACGTCGCGCTCAAGCGGGCCAACCTGCTGAACGACGCAGCCCATGGCGACCCGAAGCTGGGGCGAAGGCCCTCTCCTGAGCCCTACGACCCGCGGCCTACGCGCCTTATGTATGCCAAGGGGATGCTGGCCGGCGCCGCTGTCATAGTTATAGTGCTCGTCTTCCTTATAGTCGCCGGCGCAGTCAGCCCGGTGTCTTAGAATCAAGTCGTTCGCTTTTTGGAAAGGAAGCCATCGATGTACAAAGTCCATTGCCTCAACAACATCTCTCAGAAGGGCCTCGAGCTGCTCACTGGCGACTACGAGCTCACCGACGACGTCAACGACGCCGACGTTATCCTGGTGCGTTCCGCCGACATGCACGAGATGGAGATCCCAGACGGCCTGAAGGCTGTCGCGCGCGCCGGTGCCGGGGTGAACAACATTCCCCTGGAGAAGCTCGCCGAGCGCGGCATCCCCGTGTTCAACACCCCCGGTGCCAACGCCAATGCCGTCAAGGAGCTCGTAATCGCAGGCATGCTGCTTTCTGCCCGCGACATCATCGGCGGAAATGCCTGGGTTGTCGCGAACGCCGACGACGAGAACGTCGGCAAGGCTGCCGAGAAGGCGAAGAAGCAGTTCGCTGGCGGCGAGATAATGGGGAAGACCTTGGGCATCATCGGCCTGGGGGCCATCGGCAAGAAGGTCGCCGTCGCTGCGGATGCGCTGGGCATGGACGTCGTGGGCTACGATCCCTTCATGGATGCCCAGACGGCTGCGGGCATTGTCGACGGCCTCCGCTTCGTCACAGACTTGAACGACCTCTACGAGGCCAGCGACTACATCACCATACACGTTCCTGCCACCGGCGAGACCAAGGGAATGATCGACCAGGCCGCAATCGCGAAGATGCGCGACGGGGTCGTCTTCCTCAACTTCTCGCGCGACTCGCTGGTCAACGACGCCGACATGGCCGCAGCGCTCGACGGCGGCAAGGTCGCACGTTACGTGTCCGATTTCGCGAACCCTGCGGTCGTGAAGATGCCGAACGCCATCGTCCTTCCGCACCTTGGCGCATCAACCGAGGAAGCCGAGGACAACTGCGCGATCATGGCCGTCAACGAAGTGATGGACTACCTGGCCAACGGCACCAAAACCCACTGCGTCAATCTGTAGCTAGAAGCCGATATAATCCCGCTTGACCTGTCCGGAGGGGTTCCTTTCAAGGGACCCCTCTTCGTTTGCGCGCTTGAGCGCCTCGCGCAGCGCGTCGCGGTCGATGTCGGCACCAAGCGGCCCGCGGGCACGGTCCTCCACCATCGTCAGCAGCTCTTGCTGCGTGTGGATGTCCATCTTCTTGTAGATGTGGTTGATGTGCGTCTTGGCGGTGCTCTTGGACACGCACAGCTTGTCGGTTATGAAGGCGGCGTTGTGCCCCTTCGCCAGCAGGAAGAACACTTCCTTCTCGCGGACCGAAAGCCCGTAGGTGTCGGACAACTCGTCGCAACGGCGCACGAAGCTGCCCTTCTCCTCGCGATGAGGCTGTTCCTGGGCGTCGTCCTCGTCATTGCCCGAATCCCCGGCTTCTGCATGGGCATCGCTACGGGGGTCTTCCATCCCTTCTTCGTCCGGCATGGAGCCGCTTTCGGGGGCGACGACGGCCTCCGGAGCCGCATCCACGCCTTGGGACTGGCTTTCGCGCAGCATCTCGCTCAGCGCGCCCGAGAAGACCTCGCGCATCTCGCGGTAGCGGGGCGACACCGCGTATGCAAACGAGAGAACAACGCACAGCGTCAACGCCAACAGTGCAATGTTGCACATCATGCAGGCCTCGCTGCCGAGACCCCCTGGAGTGCCTGGGAAACCCATCGCAGCAAGTATGTCCGGATTGTCCGACATGAGCGCATTTGCCAGAACGCACCCGGCGATCGAGGTCGCTTGCATCACTCCATACCCCGTTCCGAAGACGAATATGGACGACCCGTTCAGGCCGCGCGCGATGCTTGCCAGGAATATCCACAGCAATGCGGCGAGGCACACGAACCCCAGCACGGTGAAGAAAGCCGACAGAAGCTCGAGGCTTCCCAAAAGTGTGACTATGCAGGCGATTCCCAGGAACACCACGGGCGTGACCACGCGAAACAGGGAATCCCACTGCGTTTCCTTCTTCGAGACGGAAATGACGATTATGAACAGCATTATGCCGACTATGCAGCTGCCGGTAAGCGCCAGTTCGATCGTGATTCCCCCGGATAGAAGCCTGTCGGCGCATACGACCCTAAGGCCGCCCAGCACTATTCCGAACAGCATCATGCTCGCCGTGAACTTGCGCAGGTAGGCAAGCAGGTACTTGGAATCCAGCCCGGCTTCTGCAGAACCTGGCTCCGAGTGCACCTTTCCCCAGAACGCAGCGGACATGAGAACCGGCATAAGCGCCGAGATGAACCCCGAGGCAGGGGAGGGAACCCAGTTCACGAAGGCAACAGCACATATGAAGCCAAAGGATACCGACACTGCCGTGTCAAGGACGCAGGTCGCGAATTCGAAGCGGGCGAAGGCGTTTCCCAGCAGTATTACGAACATGCTGGCGGAAATGCCCATGCAAAGCGCTGCCACCGCTATGCCTGCGGTGCTTGCCCCTGCGCCAAGCTGAAGCATCAAGGTTCCGACGGTCCCAAGCGTTCCCGCAATCGCAACGGAACTTCTTCTCTCGAAGAAGGGCGCAACTCGCTTCCGAAGGATTCCGAAGGCTATCAGAAGGGCTGCGGAAACGGCCAGGAACGTGTAAACGAGGACGGAATGGTTCGATTCGACCATGGGAGCGAAAACTCCCATGGCGTCACCCTCGAACGTTTTCGGGGCACTGAAAACGGTCATGTACAACCATGTCTGGTATAGGGCGAAACTCATCCCCAATATATTGAAGTATCCGACGCTCTGAGGGCCGTCGGAGTCCCTTCCGAAGCTAAGTGTGATTCTTGCGGATTTCGGCGCCACGAAGTTTCTAATCAACCTTTCCAGAGCTTTTCCACCAAGAATAAGAAAAACGCTCTGAACAGGGATTATAGAAATACTCAACCTTAAAATCAACCTCGGAGGTTGATGCCAGAAAATCAAAAACAATCTTTCGATATGATGGCGCTTTCGAAGGCCTTGGCCTATAGTGTTCGTCAACCGTTAGCCACGGTTGCCCTTTTTTCGCCAAAGTGGCGCCCAAGCGTTCAACTAGGGAGGGACGCGAAGGCGGTGCGAAGGCAGCGCGCAAATATCCTATATATATGCGTGTTTGGAATTTGGGCAAGAAAACGCGAGAAAGAAGGAAAGTATGGCTTACAGCAAAGAGTGGCGAGTCGAGCGTTCCGACGGCACCGTCGCTACACGCTCCAACACCTGGTCTCCTCCTGGATCTCACCCCGTAGGATACGGCGTCAAGGTCATCACCGATGGTCCTGGCATGGATGCCAAGCTGCTCCGCATTGAGGGCGACGAGGACAACCCCATCACCACTGGTCGTGTCAACGCTCTTAACCTTGCTCTGCGCGAGTACACCTACGCTCCCAACCGCGTCATCCACCCGATGAAGCGCGCCCGCGAGGATCGCGGCAAGATGAAGTGGGAGCAGACCACCTGGGACGAGGCCATCGACACCATCTGTGAGAAGGTCCGTTACTTCCAGACCACTTACGGCCCCGAGTCCATCGTCTGCTTCGGTGGCACCGGCCGTGAGGCTTGCATCTTCTACTATGCTCTGACGTTCTCCGTTCTGCAGTCGCCTAACTGCTGCTACACGCAGTCTGGTTGGTCCTGCTACGGACCTCGTTGCTCCATCGCCGACTACGTTCTCGGCGCTGGCTACCCCGAGCTTGACTATGCTGGTCATCTCCCTGGCTCTTACGTTGACCCGGCTTACACCCTTTCCAAGTGGGTCGTGCTCTGGGGCAAGGAGCCTCTGCCCTCCAACGGCGACGGCTTCTTCGGCCACTGCCTCGTCGACATGATGCGTCTTGGTACTCATCTGATCGACGTTGACCCCCGCATCACCTGGGTTGGCGCACATCGTGGCAACGTCCTTCTGCAGCTCCGTCCGCAGACCGACACCGCTCTTGCTCTCGGCATCATGAACCTCATGTTCCAGAACGACGAGTACGACCACGAGTTCGCTGAGAAGTGGATCTACGGCCTCGACGAGCTCAAGGAGCGCGCTGCTGAGTATCCGGTCGACAAGGTCGCCGAGATCACCACAGTTGACGCTGAGGCCATCAAGCGTGCCGCTCACATCATCGGCACCGAGCGCCCGATTGGCTGGGCATGGGGCCTCGCCTTCGACCAGAACAAGAACGGCGTTCAGCTTTCGCAGGCATTCATCCTCCTCGCAGCCCTCGCCGGCTCCGTTGACCGCCCCGGCGGCATCACCCTTGGCCCGCCGTCTGCCCTCCTCGGCAAGTGGCGCATGGAGCAGCGCGGCGCTATGCCCGACGACATCTGGTCGCTCCGCATCGGTGCTGCTGCTTGGCCTGGCCTGTCCACCGGCATGGCTACCACGCAGCCTGACGAGACCCTCAACACCATGGAAACCGACGAGCCCTACGCACTGCGCATGGCTTGGTTCAACAGCTCCAACTTCCTGGCGCCCACCTGCTCGGCTCAGCCGAAGCGTTGGCACATCGCGCTCAAGAAGCTCGAGTTCGTCGTTATCCAGGACCTCACGCTCACCCCGACGGCCATGGCAGTTGGCGACTACTTCCTGCCTATGTCCACTTGGGCAGAGCACAACGGCATCACGCTGACCCACTATGGACGCAACACCGTGTTCATGGGCCCGATGAACAAGGCCCTGCAGGTTGGCGAGTGCATGTCTGACGTCGAGATCTGCCTGGTCTTCGGCCAGCGCCTCAACCCGACTTGGTGGCCTTGGTACAAGCCCGCGGGCGACACCCTCGACGTGTCCACCCTCGAGCATGGCCAGTACGCTCCCGAGCTCACGCACGAGACGCGCGGCAAGCTCGACCTCAAGGCTCTCGAGGTCGCTGTCGAGGACTTCTACAGCGATCAGCTGAAGGAGCTCGGCCTTGACTGGAAGGCCTTCCAGGAGATGGGTCTGTACCAGCCTGGTGCCCATGGCTTCGAGTACGAGAAGTACGAGAAGGGAATGCTCCGCTTCGACGGCACCCCTGGCTTCAACACCATTACTGGTCAGATCGAGGCTTACTCGATTCTTTACGAATCCTGGGGCGAGGATCCGCTGCCTTACTACGAGGAGCCCAACTACTCCCCGATCAGCAAGCCCGACATGGCAGCTGGCTATCCGCTCATTTCCACCTCTGGCTCGCGTCGTTACAGCTCGTTCCACTCCGAGCATCGCCAGGTTCCGTCCCTCCGCCAGATCGATCCGTGGCCTTGGGTCCAGATCAATCCGAAGACGGCCGAGGAGTACGGCATCACCGACGGCGATTGGTGCGAGGTCTACAACATGTTCGGCGAGGCTCGCTTCAAGGCTGAGATCACCGAGTGCATGAAGGACGGCATCATCAACTGCGCTCACGGCTGGTGGTTCCCCGAGCAGGACGGCGAAGAGCCCAACCTGTTCGGCGTGTGGAAGTCCAACTTCAACA
>CAQLOA010000031.1:10851-12489 GCA_948829205.1 uncultured Eggerthellaceae bacterium | reverse complement strand
GACGAGCTCGCGCGAAGCGTCGTCTCGATGTCGGTTATCAGCGAATCCATCTGCTCATGCGTGACGGGCCTTTTCGCGCAGGCGATGAGCAGGCCGCGCAAGAGCTTCTCGCGGTCGAACGCCTCAGACGATCCGTCGGACTTTATGACGATCACAGGGCGCTCGCCTAGGCGCTCGTAGGTGGTGAACCTGTGGCCGCATTCGAGGCACTCGCGCCTTCTTCTTATGGCCATTCCGTCCTCGGCGGACCTCGAGTCTATCACCTTCGAATCCTCATGCTCGCAGGATGGGCACTTCATGTGAACCTCCGTTTTTCCGGTTCCCTACATCATACTATATGTTGTGTTTCGTCGATTCTTCAACCCTTCGACGCTGCACGTTCTTCAAAGGCTGCCCATATGTTGCATTCACACGTGTAGACAATGGCGAAAATCTCCTTGCATAGAACCTATGTTCGTGATTAAATATCGAACATAGGTACACTATCGGCGTCAATCGGAGGCAACATGAGCAGCAAGGTCACCAAGCGGCAGCAGGCTGTACTCGACGACATCGAGAAGCACATCCGCGAGAAGGGCTACGGGCCTACCGTCAGGGAAGTCTGCCAGGACCTCGGCCTGTCCTCCCCTTCCACCGTCCACGTGCACCTCAAGGCCCTCGAAGAAAAGGGGCTGATAAAGCGCGACCCCTTGAAGTCGAGGTCGATATCGCTCTCGTACTCCCTCGACGGCGAGGGAACCTCCAACATCATCAGGCCCGAGTTCGGCAGCGTGGTCGGCGTCCCCCTCGTAGGCAACGTCGCAGCAGGCGAGCCCATCCTGGCCGAGGAGAACATAACCGACACCATGTTCCTTCCCACGGAAATCGTCGGCGACGCCCCTTCTTTCATGCTTTCCGTCAGAGGGGACTCGATGATCGAGGCCGGAATCAACGACGGCGACTACGTGGTCGTCAGAGAACAGCCCGTCGCCGACAACGGCGACATAGTCGTCGCCATAGTCGACGACGGCGCGACGGTGAAGCGCTTCTACAAGGAACGGGGCTCCATCAGGCTGCAGCCCGAGAACTCCTCGATGGACCCGATAGTGGTCGACGACTGCTCGATTTGCGGCCTCGTCGTCGCCGTGTTCAGGCGCATCTAGGCACACTGCCGCCAAAACCCGGGGAAGCCGAGGCTTTCGAAGGAGTCAGACCGCGTACGGCGCAAACCTGCTGCGCAACTCCTGCGGCACGCGCGCCGTCATCTCTATGCCTTCTTCGGTGTAGCGTTCCGCCACTATCCTGCATTTCCTATGGGCCAGCGACGCCAGGTCTCCCCTGTCGAAAGGAAGCAGCATCGACACGACGGCGTCCTTGCTCGCGGCCGCGCGCGACACGGATCCGACCAGCGCGTCAAACCCGAACCTTGTGAGGGACGAAACGAAGTATGCATCCTCGTAACGGCGCATCATCGCGCCGAGCACGTCGTCATCGAGCAGGTCGGACTTGTTGAACACGAGCATGCATGGCGTGTCGGTGGCTCCTATCTGACGCAACACCTCGTTGACCGAATCGATCTGCCGAAGGTAGTCGTCGGACGAGGCGTCGACGACGTGCAGAAGCAGGTCGGCGCCCGATACCTCGTCAAGCGTCGAACGG